>NZ_JAVKBY010000124.1:0-20157 GCF_040222985.1 Coleofasciculus sp. F4-SAH-05 | reverse complement strand
GGCTCCCTGAGTGGGGGCGCGTTTAGTCAAATTATCGGTTTGTGAAAAAATGTTATCGGTAAAACCCGCCCCTACACCCCGGCTTTCAGACGTGCCATGCCACGTCTGGAATATTGCTTTCAGCTTAAGTTGACACCAATGGTTTAGGTAGGGTCTGCTGCACAAGTCGGAAACCCTTAGATTTCAATGCTTTAAGGAAGTTTTTCGGCTGATCAAGTGCCAGAAAATAAGACAGGATTTGTAAAAAACCTAGCACCATAGCGAGGAAGACACTCGCAGGACAACGATTCTGGGTTGGACTAAACCTTCTTCCCTCCTGCATAAAAGCCTCCTGCCTCCTGCCTCTTCCCCCACCACAACACTTATTCAGCAGCCCCTAGGTATTTTCTGGTTGCTATTGATGGTAATGTTTGTGCAGAACCCGCCCTGATCGATCCTTCGCTTAAGGACATAATTTTGAGGAATCCATGAACAATTTTTAACTGCTAAATACCTGAGCCAAATCTTCATTGGACGTTCCCAAGATGCGTGCCAATCGATTCAGTTCGCTATCACTGAATCCATCCCGTACTTCGATTAACTCTTCCACGGATTTTCCCAAGATTCGGGATAATGACTTAAGCTGACTATCCGGAATATCTTTACCTTGGAAAATATCTTTAAGTTGTTGCGGTGCTAATTTGTAAGAGGCACAAAACCGCACAAATTCTCGATTACTAATATCGAGAGCTTGCTGTCGTTCTCTGAGTAAGAACGCGATTGCACGAGCTCCATGTTCCGGACGTTTAGCTTTGTCCAGATAGTCCTGGATACGCCTGTCGAGATGATTCATGCTAATCCCAGCTTGTTTAAGCAAGTCGATACAGGCTAGTTTTAAGGCTTTGTTTAACATTTCATTTTCTTCGTGGAGTCGTTCGTACTCATTAAAGATTTCCACCATCTTCGCCGCAAATTCTGGCGTACAAAACCCAACTTCCATATCCTCGCAGGAAATGGCAATATAGGAGCGGTAGTGATTCAGTTGTAAACGCAATGTCTGGTTATTTGGGCGCATAAGTCCAACGTTTTTAGTAAAAAAACTATTCTAGGGGAGTTATTTGACCAATTGTGCCAAAGTATAGTTCATACCGATAGTGGCGTAGAATGCAAGAGTTAACAATATAGCGCCTCCGCCAAAAAATTGGTGATCTTGCCCTCCAACCTGACTTAGGGTGAATACGATATTCTAGTACACCCTGTTTCCCAATCAGGAGATAACCTGATTGTCTGTTACATCGACATTTTGACATACTCCCCCGCTAGACGACTGTTAGCAAGGGTGTTTGGGAAGCTGAGGAAGCTGGAAGATGGGGAGATGGGGGAGATGGGTGAGAATTCAATGTGTAGGGGCGGGTTTCACTACTACCTTTTCGATTGCACCCATAAGTGACTAAACCCGCCCCGATTTTCGCAGATTTCCAGACGCCCCGTGAAAAGTCAGCCCCTGCACATTGGTCAGGGCGGGTTTTGTACAAACGTTATTATCAATCGCGACAAGAAAGTCCCTAAACCCGCCCCTACATACTCAACACTTATGCAGGAGAGTCTTGATTGCACAAGCGTTGTAATGTAGTGGTAAAGTCGGGGTAGGAAATGGTTGCGGCTTCAGCACCGTGGATGGTGGTGATCCCGTGGGCATTGAGAGCCGCGATCGCAAGACTCATGGTGATCCGGTGATCGGTATGACTGTTAACCTCTGTACCCGTTAGCGGCGTGTTCCCGGTGATTTCTAATCCATCGGGGAGTTCGGTAATTTTTGCGCCCATCCGGTTTAACTGAGACGCCATAACCGCGAGGCGATCGCTTTCTTTGACGCGAAGTTCGGCGGCGTCGCGAATCACCGTGGTTCCTTGGGCGAAAACCGCCGCAACTGCCAAAATGGGAATCTCATCAATTAGACGGGGAATTAAAGCCCCAGAAATCTC
Organism: Coleofasciculus sp. F4-SAH-05; assembly: GCF_040222985.1. NCBI lineage: Bacteria > Bacillati > Cyanobacteriota > Cyanophyceae > Coleofasciculales > Coleofasciculaceae > Coleofasciculus > Coleofasciculus sp. F4-SAH-05. The sequence goes on along the minus strand of NZ_JAVKBY010000124.1, from coordinate 18,193 downwards.
ACAAGCCTGAAGACGACTATAGCGAACTCGGATATCAGCAACCGGTTCTCCCGCCACTACCCGTTGATTCTCCAACTGAATATCTGCATTCATCATCGCCAATGCGTCTAAAATGCCTGTGCGGGTGGGATTAACACCGATATTTTCAATCAGTAAGTCAGAATCTGGGACAATCGCCCCAGCGACTAACCAAAAGGCGGCGGAACTAATATCTCCGGGAACAATAACCGTTTGTCCCTGGAGTTGCGCCGGACCTGTGACTGTGGCACTGTGGGTGTCTGGGTCAACCGTGATTTTAGCACCAAATGCCTGAAGCATCCGTTCACTATGGTCACGAGACAAAGCAGGTTCTGTTACCGTTGTTTCCCCTTCAGCCATTAATCCCGCTAACAGGATACAGGATTTGACTTGAGCAGAAGCGATGGGGGAATGGTAATGAATCGGCTTGAGGCGTTGTCCCTGAATCGCTAGGGGTGCTAATGAACCATTTCCCCGCCCCCAGATTTGGGCGCTCATTTGTTGCAGCGGATGAACCACACGAGACATGGGGCGCGATCGCAAGGAATTATCTCCGGTTACCGTAAAAAAGCATCCAGGGTGGGAAGCTAAAAGTCCCAGCATCAGCCGCAGAGTCGTCCCAGAGTTGCCCGCATTTAAGATATCCAGAGGTTCTTGTAATTCTCCCACACCCACGCCGTTAACGATAACCTCGTCGGCGTTCAGTTCCGAAATAGTCGCCCCCATCCCTTGGAAACAACGGGCGGTACTGCGCGGATCATCCCCCAATAGAAGTCCTTGGATGCGGGTTTCCCCTTGCGCGATCGCACCCAACATTAAAGCACGGTGGGAGATAGACTTATCACCAGGAACCTGGAGAATCCCTTTCAGGAACAATCCCGATGGTGGGCGAGTGATAATTAAATCGAGTTGAGTTTCGATTTGCTTCAGGGTGACAACCGTAAGGGGCATAGGTATGGAGGGGTTTAACAGGGGGATTTAGAATTGTATCAAAGATAATTGTATCGGGGAAATGTAGAGACGTGCCATGGCACGTCTGGGATTAGGGGAAGATGAATGATCCATGATTATGTAGGGGCGGGTTTCACAACTATCGTTTTTTTCCGCCCTAATGTCATTAAACCCGCCCCGCCCAAATGATGAATACTCTGTTCCCTGTTCCCTGTTCCCTGTTCCATAACAAATGACAAATGACAAATGACGAATAATGACTAACTCAAAATTTTGGAAACCCGTTTATCAACTGTTTAAACCCGAAGATCCCCTAGAAAAAGTGGAAGATATTCGGGATTTTTACGTTTCGCGATCGGATAGTCCCGTTGACCATTTAGTCAACGCCTTAGAAATGGAAGATGACCCCGCCAAATTTTTACTATCGGGTCACACAGGTAGCGGTAAAACCACAGAATTACACCGTGTTGAACAGTGTTTAGCTGATAACTATACCGTAATCTGGATTGACACCGCCACCGCCCTTGACCGTTACAATATCGGTTATGCCGAAGTTGTCGTCTTAATTGGTCAAGAAATTTGTCGTCAAGCGATTAAACCAGGGTGGTGGTCACGCAAAGATGATCGTTTACTCAAGGATTTAGAAGATAGTCTCAAAACTGTTATTTATCAAGATAAAACCAACTCTGTTGAAGGACTCGCCCTACCCGATTTACTGACAAAAATGGGCATGACCCTAAAATTAGGGCTAACGCGAGAAATGACAAGAAGCTTGAATATTCGCCCACTGTTAAGTGAAATCATCGCTAAAGTTAATGCAATCATTCAAGCAGCAGAAAAGGATAGAAAGCAAAAACTATTAGTCATTGTCGATGGATTAGATCGTCATGATCAGATGACCGCCTTAGAAATGTTTGCCAGTCCCCTGCTGACAGAACTAAATTGTCATATTATCTATACCATTCCTATTTCCCTGCGGTATTCTCCCAGTTTTCGCCAACCGATGCAACGATTTCAAGACTGTTTAGACTTAGCGAATATTCCCGTATTTGAATGTGACGCCAATTTATGTCCCACAACCCAGCCGGATCAGATGGGGCGAAAAATATTGAAACAAGTGATTGAAAAACGGTTAGCGCGATTAACGAACTACAACACCCAAGATTTGTTTACCCCAGAAGCCTTAGAACTCTTGTGTGAAAAAAGTGGGGGAGTGATGCGAGATTTAATTCGTTTAGGGCGAACAGCCTATCAAGTCGCGGTGAAACAGAAAGCTACCTTTGTGGATAAAGTTGTGGCTGAACAAGCGGTGAAAGAAGAACGACAAGCCTATACCATTAGTGATTATCAGTTCCCGGAATTAGCCGCAATTCACCGAACTGGATGATTAACCACAAAAACCCATACCTTGCCGAATAAAGGAGAGTTTGTGATTAGCGATGAACTCCTGCAAAATAAATTTGTTTTAGGCTATTACGATAAAAATCAGAATCCTTGGTTTGATGTAAATCCGATATTAATTGAAGACTTACAGCGATGGCAAGCAACTCAAGGGTGATTTGTCATTTGTCATTTGTCATTCGTCATTCATCCTTCGTTATTCGTTATTCGTAGGGTGGGTTAGGCGGTGTTAAATTGAGGAGACAACCATCTAATTCAATATCCGCCGTAACCCACCAAAAATCTGACAGATAAAACATACTATAACAGCTCAAAAAATTAATCGTGATATCCAGGCTGAAAGAGATTCATGGTACAGCTAAATTTACCAGATTTTGCTAAGGCATAATAATTAAAAATATTAACGTTGAATTTAAATCAATTGTAGGGTGGGTTAGGCGGTGTTCAATTTAGGAGATAACCATTTAATTAGATATCCGCCGTAACCCACCAACATCCTGAAATGTCATCATATAAAATCTCGGATGACCTCATTTTTAATCCAACCGCAAACGCCTTACGTAGGGGCGCACCGACGTGCGCCCTATCACCAACGTGCGCTTATCCGTTTGTATCATCAGGGATTTTGTTGGGTTTCCTTCGTCAACCTAACCTACAATTAAATGCATTTCCACCCTCATCCCCTAACCCCTTCTCCCATCAAGGGAGAAGGGGAACCATAACTCGACGTAAAAAAACATAACACCCCAACACATCAAAATCATCTACAATCAAACTAAGCATCAGGACGGATTGACCATGGCAATCGACATCAACAATCTAACTCAACCTGACCAGGAAACCTTAGACGATTTAGCCACCACCCTAGAATTATCCGACGGGACAACCATTGTCTTTGCCATCGCCCCCGAAAGCGCCCCCAATCATCCCGTCGTCGAACAATTAAAATTCGTTCTCAACCCCGATGAATTTCAGGTTGAGAACTTCTTTTATAGTCAAGAGTCTCTGATTGCGTTTCTCTATGCTTTAGACAAGAGAATCCCGGTTAACCCAGACGCAAAAGACGAATCCAAACGTCCAGTCATCATGGCGTTTGGGATTGAACAGTTACCTCGCCCCCGGATACTGAAGGAATTGAAACGATTGAATCTGGGGCGAGAGGCGCTGTTTTCACGGGAGGTTGTACTCATATTTTGGTTGAATAAGCGGGATTTTATCGAGACGTTTCGCAGTTATGCGCCGGATTTTTGGGATTGGCGGGAGAAGGTGGTGAAGTTTACCACTCGTCCGCCGTTGAATCCCCTACTTTATCCCTATTTAGAGAGTTTAATTGCCGAGAATTCTTATCTGAAAATGAGTGGCGTGATGCAAGTACAGCGCCAGGTTGATATTTTTTTAGACCAAGTTTATGTGTCTCTACAGGCGGAACGTCAGCAGCAGGTGACGGAGTTTAAGGGGGGGAGTAAGTTAAGTTTTGAAACACAGAGATACGCCGAGGTTAGCGCAGAGAGTCGCAGAGGGATGGAGTTTGCGCCGTCGGAAATGACGACAAAAACGGTGACGCATAAAGTGGATTTGGCGGAGGCGGTGAGGAGGTGTCACTATAGTGTGATTTTAGGTGATCCGGGGGCGGGAAAAACCACACTTTTGCGATATCTGGCGCTGCATTTTGCCATGGCGCAACGGGATGGGAAGGTGGAGGTTTTGGTGGAAAATGTAGAGACGTACCATGGTACGTCTGGGAATGCAGGAAATAAGGACGAATTGTCCCAATCTTCAGTCATCAATCCTGAATCATTGGGGAATACTCGTTTCCCGGTGTTTTTACGAGTTGCGGATTATGCGGAACGGTTGGTGAAACAGCCAGAGTTGAGTTTGTTAGCGTTTCTGGAATAATTTTATCAGCAGTGGGAAGCGGATGTTCGGGATGTGAACGATGAATGTAGAGACGCGCCATGGCGCGTCTCTACGCTGCTGTGTGAAAAGATGCGTCAGGGTGAATGTTTGGTGCTGCTGGATGGATTGGATGAGGTATTTAATCAGACTAGCCGTCAGCAGATTGTTAAACAAATTGAGGCGTTTGTTACCGATTATCCCGATAACAACTATGTGATTACCAGCCGGATTGCTGGCTATCAGGATGTTAAATTAGGCAGTCGCTTTACCCAGTTTACCATTACTCAGATGGAATTTGAGCAGGTGGAGCGATTCCTGCGTCGCTGGTGTTTGGCGATTGAAAAGGCACAGAAACCGGATGAAACGGAGGAGATTTGGCGACGAGAAGCGGAGAAAGAAGCCGAGGAACTGTTGGAGGCAATTCAAGGAAATGAAGGCGTAAAACGCCTCACCGGAAATCCCCTATTATTAACCATTTTGGCATTAATTCATCGCAATGGGTCGCGCCTCCCGAATCGGCGGGTGGAACTGTATGCGTTGGCGGTGAAAACGTTGATTGAAGATTGGCAATTGAGTAAGAATTTACCAGATGCGCCGCAGGTGGTGTTGCGGGAAAGTGAGGTCATTGAACTTTTAGCACCTCTGGCGTATTGGATGCATGAGGAGAAACCATCGGGGTTAATTACCCAAGCGGAAGCGGAAGCACAGTTAGGGGAAAAATTGGCAGAGTTAAATGATGAAGATGCGGAAGCGGATAGTGTGAAAAAAGCCGTACAGGAATTTTTGCGGCGGGTACGGGAAACGACGGGATTATTTGTCGAACGTGCGCCCAATGTTTATGGGTTTATGCATTTAACCTTTGAGGAGTATTTTGCAGCGCGGTATATTGCCGATAATGACGTGAGTGAGATTTTGGAGATTATCCAGAAACACCAGGATGATGCACGTTGGCAAGAACCGATTTTATTGGCATTGGGGTATTTGGGAATTCATAGTCCTAAGCGGGTGACTCGGTTAGTAGAACGGTTATTTAAGGGGTTGGACGAGTATCAACCTGTTCTGGAAGAGGGAGAGATTCAGGTTAAAAATTCTTCATCGAGTGAGCCAATTTTACAGTGGTCAGGTTTGGCGGAAGATGGGACAATTTCCCCGCGTGAATCTGCATCGATATTGAAAGAATTGCTATTTGCGGGTCAGGTTGTGGCTGAAGTTGAGGTGAATAGCCGGATTCGGTCAAAGGTGATTGAGAAGTTAGGTGTGACCTATTTGGGATTGGATGAAGAGTTTGAGAATGAAACGATTAAACAGGTACTGAGATTGCTGCGGCAAATTGAACGATTTAATCAGAAAGGGGAAGTGATCCGTTATTTGCGTCAAGCGGTTGAGGAGGCTCAAGAAATAGCGGAACAACGAGTGAAAGCACAGTCAGCTATTTTATATGTGGCTTGTGGTGAATCGGGTGCGGGATTGGTGGATTGTGCGACAGAGATTGTTAATCAGTTAGAACCGACACTGTTTTGTTCGATTAAATATTTAGTGCAAGAATTAGGGGAAGAAATGACTTCGGCGTTAGAGGTAACCCGACAAAATCAGAGTGGTGAGTTAATGGGATTAACCTTTCTCACCGGGATGTCTTACCTGCGAAGCAAACATTATAAGAAAGCCATTCCTCTTTTAGAAGAGATAACGGGTCAAAATAACAGTGGGATTCAGACTTATCTTGATTGGTCACTGGCTACGGCTTATCAGGGAGTCGAGCAATTTGACCAAGCGATTAATACGTATCAAGCCTGCTTGGAAAAGTTAGGTCAAGATATTGAGCCAATAGCATTGTCAATGTTCTGGATGGATTTGGGAGTTTGTTATCAATTAAATAAAAATTATGAACGGGCAATTAACTGCTTTGAGCGAATGTTGACGAAGGTCAGAGAGGTTGATAAACCAAGAGATGAGTCACTTGCACTTTATCACATAGGGAGAACCTATCAAATTTGGAAAAAATACGAACAAGCAATAGATTATTACCAAAAAAGCCGTGCAATCGATGAACAATTAGAAAAACAGCAGGATGTCATTAGCCAGTGGTACTGGTTAGCTGATTGCTATCAAGACTGGGGACAGTATGAAAAAGCAATTGAGTGCCAACAAAATTGTTTAGCACTTAGCCAACAGCTTAATGACAAAACCAATGTCGCGAATGTCTACTATGAGCTTGGTTGGCTCTATCAGAATTGGGGCAAATATTCTGAGGCGATCGCACATTACAAACAAAGCTTAAAACTCAATGAGCAATTAGGAAAACATCAGTATGTCGCTAATCAGTGGGACTGGTTAGCTGATTGCTATCGAGACTGGGGACAGTATGAGAAAGCGATAGAGTGTCAACAAAAATGTTTAACGATTCGTTACCAGCTAAATGACCAACCCAGAATCGCTTTAGCCTACTATCAATTGGGTAGAATCTATCAAGATTGGCGCAAATATGAAGAGGCGATCGCACATTACCAACAAAGCCTTAAGAGCTATAAGCAATTAGATAAACAGCAGGATGTGGCTAATCTGTGGTACAGACTAGCTGTTTGCTATCGCAACTTGGGACAATATGAGAAAGCCATAGAGTATCAACAAAAGGATTTAGCCATTCGCCAGCAGCTAGATGACCTATCAGATATCGCTTTAGCCTACTATCAATTGGGTAGAATCTATCAGGAATGGGGCAAATATTCTGAGGCGATCGCACATTACCAACAAAGCCTTGAACTCTATGAACAATTAGACAAACAGCAGAATGTCGCTGGTTTGTGGTACAACTTAGCTGATTGCTATCGAGACTGGGGACAATATGAGAAAGCGATTGAGTGTGAACACAAGGATTTAGCGATTCGCCAGCAGCTTGATGACCAACCTAATATCGCTTTAGCCTACTATCAATTGGGTAGAATCTATCAGGATTGGGGCAAATATGAGGACGCGATCGCACATTACCACCAAAGCCGTGATTTATACCAGCAAATCGGTCACAATGAACGCACGGCTAGAAGTTACAGATACATTTGCAAAACCCAACGCCTCCTCGCCCAAAATACCCCCGACACTACCGCCGCCCTCACCCTCCTCCGCCAAGCGGAAGAAAACATACGCCAAAGCATACAAATTAATACCAAAAACGACTACAAAAAGAACCTGGGGTATGATTATATCGCCCTCGCCCTCGTCTACGCTGAACGCTTCCATCAACTCCCGGCGGATGATTCTAACTTATCGGAACAAATCAGCCAATTTCAAACCAACTACACCCTCGGCTTAACCCACTTCCGCCAACTCGGACAAACCGTAGATAGTGCTGAAGAAACACTGGATATTGCCCGCGCTTACTTACGAATTAACCCGATAAAATGGACAGGATGCACCGAATATAGAGACGAGACATCGCATATCTGGGAACCCCTAAAGCAAGCCGAAACCCTCACCCGCGCCGCCCTGGAAACATTCCAAGCCTATAACCGCCGTAAACTGCAAACCGCCGCGCAGCAACTTCTGGAGGAAATTGAGCAGCGCCGCGCCGACGATAACCAACCCAAAAGTTCATAGTTCGTAATAATGCGAACCGCTTTATTGACAAATTTACTCCATTGTGAATGTATCAAGACTGGAGTCATCTTCAAGAGATTTATGACTTGACAAAAGGATCTCGGTTATGTATTTAATTAAGGTTGGAAGAAAAAGAAAAAACGAAAAAATTAATGATTTTTGGTACAACGACTGAGTGGAGAATAGTGATAGCGACAGGGATGGCTATTCTTGCCTCCTCTATTAATCTGGGTGACACCAAGGCTCAATCTATCCCTAATCCCCAAACTATTTTGCTCGCCCAAACCTTTGGCGGAATAGAGCGAGAAATATCCCTTGATGAAGTACCCCTTCCAGTTATGGCGGCGGTGCGGACAGTGACGGGTGGTGAACCCACAGCGGCAAACATTGAAATGAAGCCGGATGGGTCAATAGTCTATGAATTAAGGGGTCAAAACCAGCAAGGCTTTGAATTCTGGGCTGATGCAACTCCCAATGGACAAATTGTTGAGGTAGACGAAGAAATTGAGCGGAGTGCTGTTCCGGAAGATGTGATCAAAGCGCTTAAACGGTGGGAACCAAACGCCTCCATCGTCAGTACGTGGCGCAGTACTCGTCTAGGGGAATTTGTCTATGAAATTGTTCTTGATAATGATTTCTGGTTTGAAATTACTGCGGATACTAAGCAAATCACGATTCATAGACTACAGCGTTCATAAGTCGGTGGAACAAATTAAAGTTAAATGCTGGGGAGCGTCATTTGTCCTTTGTCAGGATTTGAGGAGTATTGACAGACTTTAATAGAGTTGGGTGGAGTTATACCAACCGACTTCGGTGAGAAAATGTTCACAACGACGCCAGAGACTCATGAAGACATTTACATTGACGAATTGGTCGAAATTTATAGCTGTGGCATTAACCGCAACGACAATTCCGTTCACGACGAGTGCTGTTTATGCTCAAGTTCTGAAAGGGTTTGGGGCTTCGTTTCCTCAACCCCTTTACCAACGCTATAGCGCCGAATACGAACGGGAAACCGGCAAAACGTTTGAATACACAGCCATTGGCAGTGGCGGTGGGATTCGCAAATTTATGGAGCGAGCTGTGGACTTTGGGGCAACCACATTAATTCCGACTCCCATTGAGGAAAATCAAGTGGAAGATGGATTGCTGATGGTGCCGACTGGGGGAGGGGCTGTTGCTATTGTTTATAATCTTAAAGATGTCCCCACGAATATAAAACTTTCTCGTGAACAACTTGCCAAGATTTTTACGGGTCAAATTGGCAATTGGAAACAGGTGAATCCCCGCTTTCCGAATAAAGAAATTCAAGTGATTGTGCGCTCAGACAGTAGCGGTGCTACCTTTGTCTTGACGAAATACTTAAATAAAATTAGTGGGGGGAAGATAGAAGCCAGCCGAGAACCCGATTGGGGATTTGATATTTTTGCGGCGCGTCCCCAGGATAGTGGCGTGGCGGCAGAGGTGCGGCGCATTGATGGAGCAATTGGTTATGTTCAATCAGGTGTTGCTCAGAGGAATAATCTGCCTGTGGCTCGGCTGGAAAATCAAGCGGGTCGTTATGTTAAACCGACGTTAGCCGAAACCAAGAAAGCTCTGGAAAATGTCACGTTTAACCAGGATTTTACCACGGACAATATTAATGATCCAGAGGAGGGTTATCCGTTAGTCAGTTTAACCTGGCTACTTATTTATAAAAGATATCCGAATCAAACCCTTGTCCAAGAGACTCAAGATGTGTTGAATTGGATCATGACGCGGGGGCAAGAGTTTAATCAAGAGCTAGAATATACGAGAATTCCCGAAGATGTCGCCCAAAAGGTGATCGAAACAGCAAATACAGAATTGAAGGTTCGCCCCTATTAAAACTCTGGCTTTTCAGGGGAATAAACCAGGGAAACGGGGAATGTAGGGGCGGGTTTTACTACCATCTTTTCGGTTGCACCCAGATGTAATTAAACCCGCCCCTACACAGACGCCAGGTTACCTTGATAGTCGCGAAGGGTCTTGCATTATAGGCAGTGAAACGTCAGATGAAAAATTCGGGTTGGGGATGAGGAGGACTAAAGGAAAAATTATGAACAAACAGAGTGCGCTATTGCCAGTAACATCAGCTATACTGGGTTATAATCTCCTAATTGTATCCCCAGTTTCAGCACAAGCCGAGCCGATTAATCTGCCATTCGCTGATTCGCCGACACCCTCAACACTGGGGTTGCCCATTGAAGACGATAGCCAACCGGATTCCGCCCTGGCGCAAATCACTCCGGTGAGTGAATTACGCGATGTGAGTCCTAGGGATTGGGCGTATGAGGCATTGCGTAGTTTGGTAGAAAAATACCGTTGTTTAAGGGGTTCGAGTGAACAAACCTTTGAGGGCAATCGGGCGTTAACCCGTTATGAATTTGCGGCGACACTTAACCTTTGTTTGAGCAGAATTGAAGGGTTAATTTCTGAGGCAAACACCAATGGAATTAACCAAGAAGACTTAGCCACGGTGCAACGGTTACAAGCCGATTTTGCGACAGAATTAGAGACAGTGATCACGGAATTAGATACCCTAGATGCAAGAGTTGTGCGTCTTGAGGATCAGACATTCAGTACGACAACAATTCTACGCGGTGGTGTAAATTTTAGTATGGCGGGGGCGTTTGGCGATCGCCAGGCGGTTCCTAGGAGCGAAAATCCCTCAGAAGACTTGGATGAAACCCTCACCCTCTCATCCCTTGTCAGCCTTAGTTTGGATACTAGCTTTACAGGTAGAGATCGATTGCGAACCGGGATACTCGCGGGGAATGGGAATAATTTTGGCAGTAGCGTGACGGGAACCGATATGACTCGTCTGATTGGTGCGGTGAATACGGGCAATGATGTGATCATTGGTACCCTATTTTACGAATTCCCCCTCGGCGATCGCGGCATCATGGCGATCACGCCCGCTGCTGATTTTCCGACTCGGATTTTTCCGGCGCTGAATCCGGTGTCTTCTATTTCTAATTTTGGTGCTGAAAGCCCGATTTACTCCTTTGCCTTTGGTGCAGGAACCGTAGCCTACTACCAATTTACCGATGAACTAGCGGCTGGGGTAACCTATTTAACCACGTCGGGTAGTAATCCAGATGAGGGACTTTTCAACGGTCAATATACGGCTTTAGCTCAGGTAACGTTTACCCCATCAGACGAGTTGAGCATGGCGTTAACCTATGGTCGTTATTATGCCCCTGAACCCGGTTCAACGGTTAATATTACTGCGTCTAAGGGCAGTCAATTGGCTCAGTTACCTTTTGGTGGAAGTACTGCTACCTCCTCCAATGCTTTAGGTTTACAATCGACCTACAAGTTAAACGATCAGATGATTCTGGGCGGTTGGCTGAGCTACTTTCAGGCGAATGCGGAAGGTTCACCAACTGTGAGTGGTTTGAGTGGTTCATCTGGCGCCGATGCAGATATCTGGAGTTGGGCAGTTACACTGGCTGTGCTGGATGTGGGGAAATTAGGCAGTCAATTAAATTTTGTGGTTGGGATGCCGCCGAAAGTGACCCATAATGATATTGTTGAGCGAGAAGATGAGGATACCTCTTTACATTTTGAATTATCATATACTTATCCCCTGAGTGATCGAATTTTTATCACTCCCGGCTTGATGATGATTACCAATCCTGAACATAATGCAAATAATGATACTCTTTGGGTGGGATTGATGCGAACCAGCTTTAGTTTTTAGGTTGATGTCAAGGGAAGCCTGTCTCCTTTGTTGAACCCTGGGAACGTAGGCAGAGCCTTCTTTTTTAGTAACCCAATCTTCGATGCCAGCTACTATTTCAAAAGAACCACAATGCCTGTATGTATCTGGTCGCAGCACTAGGGTTCGGTTAATTCGGTTGAATCCTTTACGGGTTTTTCCTTGATGACCTGGTTGTCCTCCCGGTCGCCGTTTGCGTTTGTCTTTTTCCTTGTAGTGCGAGCATCTTGCTCGCTACTAATATCCATAGGATTTACGCAAAGCCTCTATGTGTAGAGTGCGATAGGGTCGCATAACGCACCTTTTCCACCTTATGTGGTGTGGCTGCGTAAGTCTTTATCCAATCTCACTGGAATGTTAAATCGGGTGCACGTCGGTAATCGGGCGCACGTCGGTAATCGGGCGCACGTCGGTGCGCCCCTACGATGAATGGTGCAAGATGTAAGGTTGATGCACTAAAGTGCTTACTACAAACCCAAAAAACATCAATGTCTAAATCTCAGCAAAATCCTATCTGTCACACCGCCCAGCCTAGTGCTGAATTTTACTCGATTTTCTCAGATGCCGAAATTTTAGATATCCTTCAAACTTTAGCCAACCGACGCGAAATTAGCCTCAAATATTTCTACAAAGGTCAAGGCGCAAACATCTGGGATAATTTTTATCTCAACTATCTGCGTCCACGCTGGTATCGACCTGTTAATCGGGAAATTGCCCTGTTAAACGATAATTTTGAAGTGATCACCCGCAAAATACACGCTGTCAACACTGTTAATCTTATCGATGTCGGCGCTGGCAATTCCTATCCGGTCAAACAGTTTATTCGTCGGCTGCATCGCTTAGGCAAAATTACTCGATATATTGCCTTGGACATTAGCGAAGACTTACTCAAGGTATCCCAGCAAAATATAAAAAAATGGTTTCCTCACATCGAGTTTATCAGCGACAGGATTGATATAGAAAATCATTCACTATCCCAAATCTTATTAAACCATCAGGTAAACCTAAAAACTGACGATACCGCCCAAATTATTTTGCATTTAGGCGTAACTATGGGCAATCATCACAATAGAACCGCAGTCCTGCAAAATTTTAGAGACAGTATGGGATACAATGATGTCCTTGTCTTCACTAACGAAATTGGTTCTAACTGTCAATGGGATGGAACGGTGAGAGGGGGGTTAAAGTATCATGTAGATCAAGTCTATGCTTGGGTAAAAAAGGCGATGGGGATTCGAGCAGAAGACTGTGAACTGGTGCGAAAGTATGACCCGAAAACTGATAGTATTGTGGCGATGATTAAATTTCGTCAGAACTATCGGATAAATTTTAGGTTAATGGGAGAGGATGAATGTCTTGAAATTGCTGAAGGTGAAGAGATTGCGATTTGGAGACAGCATAAGTTTGAAATACCTGAACTGGTGCGAGAAATAGAACAGGCTGGACCCCAACTTATCCACTACAAGACTGACAACTATTCATCGAATATTATGGTAATTTGTGAGATTGATAAGCTGTCATGCATTTAAATTGGGTATTAGTAGCGAGCAAGATGCTCAATGTCGTGAGCAAGATGCTCACACTACTACGTCTTGGCGATTCATCTGGTCGGTCAATCAGAGATTCGACGGCTCGCCGAAGTCTGAGCGCTCGCCGAACGTCTGTGAGGCTTAGAGCCGATAAGCTGATAGTATTTATACTGACATCCTACCCGCGCCAGAAAAAGCGAACGGATGGTGCGCCGTTTCCCTAATAATCATGGCTAAGAAATCGAAGACAACGACCGAGGTTAGTCTGAGAGACCCTAAATACTACTTCAACCGGGAACTCAGTTGGTTGGAATTTAACGATCGCGTTTTGCATGAAGCCCTCGATTCCCGAACTCCACTGCTGGAACGCTTGAAGTTTCTGGCAATCTTTAGTTCAAACCTGGATGAATTCTTTATGGTTCGGGTGGCGGGTTTGAAGCAGCAGGTGGAGGCGGGGGTGACATCCCTAACTGCCGATGGTCGCACACCTAGCGCTCAATTGGATGGGATTAATCAGCGGTTACTTCCCATGATTAAGGAACAACATGAACATTTTGAACAAATCCTGCGACCATTATTGGCACAACAGAGGATCTACCTGCTGGAGTACATGGATTTGAACTCCGAACAGCGGACTTATTTGCAAAACTACTTTGAGGAGCAAATTTTTCCGGTTCTGACGCCGCTAGCGGTTGACCCTAGCCATCCCTTCCCCTATATTTCCAACCTGAGTCTGAATCTAGCGGTGGTGGTGAAAGATCCTGAGGAGGGCGAGGAATTTTTTGCCCGGGTGAAAGTTCCCAAAGTCTTACCTCGATTTGTCGCCCTTCCCGAACCGTTACGAGAACGGCAAAAGGGAAAACCTGCCCTCTGGATGGGCGTCCCCTTAGAACAGGTGATTGCCCATAATTTAGAATTTCTGTTTCCAGGGATGAATATTCAAGAATATCATCCGTTTCGGATTACTCGCAATGCCGACTTAGCCGTCGAGGAAGATGAAGCAGATGACCTACTTTTAGCCATTGAAGAGGGACTGCGGAAACGACGCTTAGGGGGTTCAGCCGTCCGCATGGAAATTCACGCGACTGTACCCGAAACCTTACGGGAAACCCTGATGCGGGAGATGGGACTCGAGGACAGTGATGTCTACGAAATTGACGGCTTATTGGGACTAGGGGATCTGATGTCCTTTATGGGATTACCCCTACCGGAACTCAAAGACACACCCTGGACACCCGTCATGCCTGTCGAGTTGCGATCGCTCTCTGGGGAAGACGATGGCGAGGACTTCTTTAGTATTATTCGCCAACGGGATTTATTTGTCCACCATCCCTACCATTCCTTTAGCGGTACCGTGCAGCGATTTATTACCCAGGCGGCGGATGACCCAAACGTACTGGCGATTAAAATGACACTCTATCGCACCTCTGGCGATTCCCCAATTGTCAATGCTTTGATTAAAGCCGCCGAAAATGGCAAGCAGGTGGCAGTTTTGGTGGAATTAAAAGCCCGTTTTGATGAAGAGAATAATATCCTCTGGGCGCGTAAGCTAGAACAAGCTGGGGTTCATGTAGTTTATGGGATTATTAAGTTAAAAACCCATACCAAAATCGTACTGGTGGTGCGTCAAGACGAGAAGAGGATTCGCCGCTATGTTCATATTGGCACGGGAAACTATAACCCGAAAACAGCCAGAATTTACACGGATTTAGGACTCCTAAGCTGTCGTGAGGATTTAGGGGCAGATTTAACTGATTTATTTAATTTCCTGACGGGATACTCTCGCCAGCGCTCCTATCGCAAGTTATTAGTCGCCCCGGTGAATTTACGCGATCGCATGACAACGATGATTCAGCGGGAAATCGAGCATTGTCGCCAGGGAAACACAGGGCGCATTGTTGCCAAAATCAATTCGTTGGTCGATCCCAAGATTATCGCTACCCTCTACGAAGCCTCCCAAGCCGGCGTACAAATTGATTTAATTGTCAGGGGAATTTGCTGTTTGCGTCCTGGTGTCGTGGGCGTTAGCGATAATATTCGCGTCATTAGTATTATCGGTCGCTTTTTAGAACATTCGCGGATTTATTACTTCTATAATCAGGGTGATGAAGAAGTTTATATTGGCAGCGCTGACTGGATGCGTCGCAACTTAGATCGACGAGTTGAGGCGATTACACCGATAGAAGATCCAGAGATTATCAAAGATTTGCAAGAAATCCTAGCCATTATGATGGCAGATAATCGCCAAGCTTGGGAATTACAACCTGATGGACGTTATATCCAACGTCAACCGGAGGATGCGAAAGAGCAATGCGCTCAAAAGATTTTCATGGAGATGGCGAAGGAATCAGCAAAGGAGGCGGCGGGAATGGCTTAGTTAGGGGCTGCTGAATAAGTTTTGTGGTGAGGGGGAGCTGGGGGAGCTGGGGAAGCTGGGGAAGCTGGGGAAGCTGGGGAAGCTGGGGAAGCTGGGGAAGCATATCACAGACTTAGCACTGCTCATTGATAATTGATAACTGTTCACTGATCACTGTTTATTCTAGAATCTAAAACTATAGCGTTAGCTTAGTTTTAGTTCTTCAATTCCAGCCTTCAATCGCAGGCAGTAAAATCTTGCTCAGAGGATGTTCGATGTACTCTTGCAATCTGGTAATTCCGGCGCTTTGTACTGCTTCTATCACCCTGGATTTTAGAGAACGATTACTCTCAATCTGTTTAATCGCGGCGGCGACAGCAATCACTTTTTCTAATGGTGTACTTGTCGGGCAAGTTTGGCTCAATTCCTGCAAAAGTTGCTGAATTTCTGCGGCGACTTCTAACCATTTAGGTTGGGAAAGATTCTGATCCAGTTGTTCTAGAATTCGGTGAACTTCGGATACCGCCTGTTGTAGATTCGGTGGGATAGTCGGGCTTTCACTTAGGGAAGAAGACGGGAAACTTGGGTCTGTTCCCTGGGAAACGCTAGGTGTTACGGTATCATAAACGGGCGGTTGAATGTCTACTTTAATCGGTGGTGCGCCAGTCGTTGCGGTGTAATTGATCGGCGGTTGGTGGGGCTGTTGGATTTCAACTTTCACCTCTGGTGTACTAGCGGATATATTCGGGTTTGGAGTTGGAGAAGCTTGAACTGGAGCAACCTCTGGACTAACTTTGACTTGGACGGTGTTAAGATGCTGACGCCATAACTGAGTAAACTCTCCCGGAGCAAAACTTCCCTGATTGGGATGGCGTTTTTGTTGACCCGTTTGCAAATAAATATAATCACAAATTACTTCGTCCAAGTTGGTGGCGCTGTTGATTTGCCAGTCCTGTAAACAGGTTCCCGTTAAGATAGCTTTGTTAAAGTTTGCCGATAAGACTTGGGTTTTTTCTAAATTGGCTTCACTGAGATTTGCCATCCGCAGATTCGCTTCACTTAAATTTGCCACTTGCAGATTCGCTTCACTCAAATTAGCACCACTGAGGTTAGCCATCCGCAGATTCGCTTCACTTAAATTTGCCCCACTGAGGTTAGCAATTCTCAGATTCGCTTCACTCAGGTTAACCGCCGTAAGATTAGCATCAATAAAGTTGACTAAGGTTAAATAAGCTCCGTTTAAATCCGTGCCCGTCAGGTTAGCTAAATTTAGGTTAACCCCTCTCAGGTTAGCCCCCCGGAGATCGGCGCTCCTGAGATCCGCACCCTGGAGATCCGCATCACTGAGATTTACCATCCTCAAATCAGCATTCTGAAGGTTCACCCCACTCAAGTTTGCTTCATTGAGATTCGCTCTACTTAGCTGTGACTGACTCAAATCGGGTACGAGTTGTGGATTCTCTTCCCGCCACTGATTCCAGGTTTCTACGCCTTGTTTGAGCAAAGCCGCATGTTCTTCATTTGCCATTGACTGCTAACCTCTTCACTTGCCCTTTTGTCGCAGCTTAGCTCAAGAAAACAGTAACATACAAGAGTCTATAGACGCGCCATGACGCATCTTTCTAAAACTAAATCGCGATTATCTCCGGAACCTCAAGAAGTAAGCCGGAGCAGGATAGCGGACAGTCTGCGGGTTTTGACGCCCTCGCGGAGTCGAAGCGTCAATATCCCGTAGACTGTCAACTACCTCTAGAGTGCGCTTGAATGTATTCTTCCAGAACCTTGAGCGGCGCACCTCCAGCCGAACGAATATAAAGCTGATCGCCCCATAATCCTTTTTTCCAGTTTTTAAAGTAAGGCTTTAAGTCAGACTCAAACTCCTTTCTAAGAACTCTACTAGTTGCCGATTTGATTGAACCCAATAAAGTCGAAATATTATTGGCGGGGTGTAAATCAATCAGTAAGTGGATATGGTCAGGCTCTCCCTCACACTCTAATAGCCAAGATTTGTTTTTTATTAGTACATGAGCTGCAACCTCCTTGAACTTCTCAATCATTTGCCCTGACAAGGCTTTGCGTCGGTAAGCTGTGACGAAGTAAGTGTGCAACTGAATTGAATAAACACAGTGAGCGCCTTTGCGGTATTGGGTTGTCATTTGTTCGAGTGAACTGTAAACTGTAAGTATGCTAACACGTCGAACTACTTTTAGGCTCTACCCAACCAAAACCCAATGTGACCAACTCCATTGGGCTAGAAAAATGCACTGCGACCTTCACAATGCAGCAATTGCTAACCGAAGGACGCAGTATAAACGCTTTGGACATTCTGTTGACTATTTTGAGCAACAGAATTGTTTACCTGAGTTTAAAAAGGTTTGGGTTGAATATGCCGAATTAGGTTCTCAGACGTTGCAAGCTACATTAAAGCGGGTTGATTTTAGCTATAAACGATTTTTCAAGGGATTGGGTAAGTATCCCAGGTTCAAAGCAAAGCGGCGATATAGTGGCTGGACATATCCCAATAAGCAAAGCTGGAAGGTTTTGTCTAATGGTAAAAACGGTTACTTAGAACTGAGAGACCTTGGTTTAAAGATTCAAATGCGGGGTCAAGCTAGAACTTGGGGAACTCCAACAACCTGCACAATCTTTTTTAGGAACGGTAAGTGGTATGCGTCAATTACCGTACAGTGCAACCCGACTCGCCAAACA
>NZ_JAVKBY010000121.1:0-90839 GCF_040222985.1 Coleofasciculus sp. F4-SAH-05 | reverse complement strand
TCACTTTTTTCAATTTCAAAAAAATCATGCTTGCTAGGATAATTGAAGAATTCAAAAAAGTCAAGGATTTTCGCAACAAGCGAGGCAAACGGCACGAATTATGGGTAGTTTTATCTATTATTTTTTTGGGTCTGATGACGGTAAAAAGGAATCAAATAAAATTGTACAATAGTCTTAAGGAGTTAACGGAAAGAGAAAGTCCAGTAAGCGAATATGAAAAAAAGGATGTAAGTCGGGCCTCCGCCAAGTAACTCGAACAGTATCTGTATTTAATCCAGAAAATTTGAGGAATCAAAAGCATCCCAATCTTCACCGTGTAATTCGTGTAAAAAGAAAAGGATGGCGGGACAAAAAAGAATTGAATGAGACCTTATATTATATAAGTAGCAAAAAATGTTGCTAATTTAACGATTAATAGATTCAATGCCACTAATTTTAATAAAAAAGAAAACCCCCTGCTGCTTAAAGAGGGGGAGACCAGATGTTGCGAGAGCTTTTTGTTCCATGGGGGAAACCAGATGTTGCGAGAGCTTTTTCCCCTTCTCCCTTGATGGGAGAAGGGGTTAGGGGATGAGGGTGAAACGCTCCCCCTATTGTTTGTTCCGAGGGAGTTGGGTAACATGCGTCAAGCCAACCGACAAAATCGACGGGAAACCCGCGCAGGCGGGTTTTGTTTGTATAGCTGCGGTTACCCTACGGGAAGCTGCTCCGCGTCTACAACCGCCCTCTTTTATTAAATCGATGAATAAACCTGCTGTGCCATTTCCCTCAATAATCGCTGATTATTTTGATAGACTTCCAGATACAAATTCGCCGAGTCACCTTCATCCATTTGTAGGCGATAAACCGTATCGCCACGACGGAACGAATTCTCTGGATCATCCTGCTTATACTTCACTGTAATCGAATCTCCTGTCCGCTTCGATTGTCCCAGATAATATTGACCCGACTCACCCGCACAGATAGCAAAACGATAGTTGTTCGTTTCCCCAGCCGTCCTTAAGCTAGTTTCTTGGGGACATTGGTTATACAGTCCCGTCTTCTCTAAATCAGCTAGCCGATAATAGGCTGTTTCTCCAGGGTTTCTAATATAACCCGTTTGTTGGAGGAATTTGCGTAAATCATTAAAGAATGACTCTCTATCATTTACTTGATACGCTTGACGAACACGTTGCCATCCATCTTCACTTTGACCGAGCATATATTTATCCGCTAAATAAGCGGCTAATGCTCCTCTAGCCACACCGGGATAATCAGTTTCTGTATAACGCTGCCAGAGTTGATAGGCATCATTGTAGATCAGTTGCGGATAGCTGCGCGTTACATCGAACATCTTGCCGTTACGATATTGCCAAATCTTCAAGGGATAGGACGAACCAGCATAAGACGTAAAGGCGTAGGCAAAACTATCGTCCCGCGTCCAAAATTCGGGAATGTTATCTTGATTTAAGTCTTTAAATTCGTAACCCACATTCCCCCAAAACTGTTCGGTTAGAGTATAGGCATCTTGAGCCGCATCGTAGCGATAAATCATAGAAACCCAACAGCAATGCGCTCCACCCGTATAGGTGTCTAAAATAACTTCGGGTTTGGGGTTAATGTCTAAGTTGCGGACTTGCAAATCCGTCAACCGACAAATCAAAAAATCGTCTGTTGATAGCGATTTATTCAGGACGTTTTCTCCATCCCGACTGATTTGCAATTGGGGATTCTCTAAACAAAAGTCTTGGCTTTGATAGGAAAATTCAGCTCGAACGTTTCCCGATTCGGCGGTTTTGGTTTCGGCTACAACTGGAGTTGCGAATCCCATAGAGCCGATAGCGATAATAGCTAATAAAAATAGTTTGTTCATTTTTCAAATTTAAAACAAGGGAACAGGGAACAGAAGAAATTGAGGGTTCAACTTTAGAGTTTGTAGTCAGCGCTTTAGCGCTGCTGGCACTAAAGTGCCTACTACGAACCCAGTTTAAATCGAATGTCAACTGACTTGAGAGTTTGTAGTCAGCGCTTCAGCGCTACTGGCACTAAAGTGCCTACTACGAACCCAGTTTAAGTCGGTGTCATTCTGCCTAGGTCATGTTTTACTGAACCGTTATATCATTGCCTTGTTCCTTACCCTCTGCCCCTCTGCCTTCTATCTTTAACCCCTCGCAGATTAGGATGTAGAGGGAGCATCTGTGCCAAACGAGAGAGTCATGAGTCAAACTGAACACATTCTTTCCCAGTTACCGGGGGATGTCTTGGCAGGCTTGCGGAAGGCTGACCAATTCTGGCAAGCGTTGCGAGACGATACCACGCCGATTCCCCAGGTGGTTAAGGAATCAAAAGAACCTTTAGGAACCGTCGATTGGGATATCGTTATCTGTGGTGGTACCTTAGGCATTCTCCTGGGTGCTGCTTTGCAAAGGCGAGGCTGGCGTGTCGCCGTATTAGAACGGGGGATTTTGCGGGGGAGGGATCAAGAGTGGAATATTTCCCGCCCAGAACTTGATGTATTCCTGGAACTTGACCTGTTATCGCCTGAAGAATTAGAGGACGCGATCGCATCTGAGTATAACCCAGGTCGGGTGAGTTTTTTGGGGGGAGAGGATGTCTGGGTGCGGGATGTCCTCAATATTGGCGTTGACCCAGTTTTCCTCCTGGATACGCTCAAGTCCAAGTTTATCGAGGCTGGGGGTCAGCTTTTGGAAAAAACGGCATTTGAGGGGGCGGTGATTCATCCTGATGGGGTGCGCGTCGAGGCAGCGGGTGGGTTAAACACTCGGTTACTGATTGATGCGATGGGTAACTTCTCCCCCATTGTTAAACAAGTGCGACAGGGGGAAAAACCGGAAGGCGTTTGTCTCGTCGTGGGGAGTTGCGCTCAAGGGTTTACCCAGAATGATACGGGGGATTTAATTGTCTCTTTTACACCCATTCAGAATCATTGTCAATACTTTTGGGAAGCATTTCCCGCCAGAGATGGTAGAACCACCTACTTATTCAGCTATCTCGACGCCCATCCCCAACGCCCCAGTTTGGGGTTTTTTATGGAGGAATACTTCCGGCTATTGCCCGACTATCAGGGGGTGGAACTGTCGCAACTTGATTTTAAACGAGTGTTATTTGGCTTTTTCCCATCCTACAAAGAAAGCCCCATCAGAATGCCCTGGAATCGAATTTTGCCCGTGGGTGATAGCAGTGGCGCTCAATCCCCCGTCAGTTTTGGCGGGTTTGGTTCGATGGTGCGTCACCTCAAACGTTTAACAGAAGGCATCCAGGAAGCCCTTAGCTGCGACGTTTTGACCCAAGATGCCTTGAGTCTACTGCAACCCTATCAGCCGAATATTGCCGTTACCTGGATGTTTCAACGGGCGATGAGTGTGGGCGTTGAGCAAAATATACCCCCCAATCAAATCAATGAGTTACTAACAGGCGTTTTTCAAACAATGGCACAGTTGGGGGATGACGTACTGCGTCCTTTCCTGCAAGATGTGGTGCAGTTTTCTGGATTATTCCAAACTCTAACACTCATTTCCCTAACTAAACCGGGACTGGTGACTCCCGTGATTCCCCAAGTTGGGTTAACCACGCTGTTAGATTGGATGGTGCATTACATAAATCTGGGTGTCTACAGTGGCTTATATCCATTAGGACAATTCATGAGTAAACCTGTACATCAATTACCCCCGACGACTCAATACTATTACCACCGTTGGCTGGATGCATGGCGCTATGGTTCTGGGGGGGATTATTGAGTAGAGACGTAGCATGCTACGTCTCTACAAATTAATGGCTGGGTCATTGGTCATTGGTTATCGAAAGGCGCCTTAGGACTAAGGACAAATGACGAAGGACTAAATAAGAAGGGACTATGAAAAGATGGAAGCGCCTGACTGGAGCTGGGCGCAAACTTAGCATCACCACCAAGTTTGCGTTGGCATTTATTGCGCTGCTGTTGTTGATTGGTATTGTGTCAATGACAGGCTTTGTCTCTCTGCGGCAAATGCGTAATGAGACAGAAGCGGTGCTTCTAACCAGTATTGAAGTTCAACGGCGCGGGTTTGAAATGGATGCGGCGTTACGCAATGCCCGTCGTGTGGAAATTGACTTCTTTTTACGGTGGCCCAGTATTAATTTTTCCAGTACAAATCTGAATGAGTTTCGCGAAAAACACCGCCAAGAGATTGACAAAGTTATCGATATTAGTAGCCAACTGCAAGAGCTTCTGGCTCAGGTTGAGGGGGGGATATTTAAACGGCAGAGTAATCCGGATTTAGTCGAGTATGTGGAAATTGTTGAGCAATATTCTCGCAGTTTCCAGGAAACGGTGGGTTTGGTGAGTAATTTGGGAATTGATAATGTTGGTGTACTCGAACAACTGGAACAAAATTTAACTCTATTGCGGAATCGCTTGGAACTAGCAGAGGCTCAAGAGTTTCTCGGATTAGTTAATGAAATGCAGTCCTATGAAAAGGAATATTTATCCACTCGTGAACCTGCAAGAATGGAGTTACTGACGAAAACAGCGCAACAATTACGTGAGCAAATTAACACCAGTGCTAAATTTAATGAAACGGAACGGAGACAGGCATTAAGATATCTCGATGCTTATCAATCGGTTGCTAAAGATATCGTTCGACTCGACAAGGAAATTCAGGACAAAATTCGCAATTTTGATCAACAGGCACAGGCACTAGCCGATAAATTAATCGACTTGGCAGATGCGGAGGCGGATCGAGCGCGTCGAACGATTAATGACACTAGTGAGACGGCGACGGTATTATTAGTGGCGGCTGTGTTAGTAGCATTAATTGCGGCAGTAATTATTGCCAGACAGTTTGCTTCTGCGTTAACCACATTGGATCGGGAAACCGCAAAATCCGAACACTTACTACTGAATGTTTTGCCAGCACCCATTGCCTATCGTCTGAAGCGAGAAGAGCGGACGATCGCGGATCACTTTAATGAGGTGACGGTACTCTTTGCCGATATTGTCGGGTTTACGGAGTTGGCGTCTCACACTTCGCCGATTGAGTTGGTTGAGATTTTGAATGTGATTTTCTCGGAGTTTGATCAACTGGTTGAGGAACACCATTTAGAAAAGATTAAAACGATTGGTGATGCCTATATGGTGGTTGGGGGGCTACCGATGCCGATGCTCAACCACACGGAAGCGATCGCGGATATGGCGTTGGATATGCAACGGGTAATTGAGCAATTTTGTCAAGAAACCGGGAAATCCTTTAGTATTCGCATTGGCATTCATACTGGACCGGTGATTGCAGGAATTATTGGGATTAAAAAGTTTATTTATGATTTGTGGGGAGATACAGTAAATATTGCCAGTCGCATGGAATCCCACGGCTTACCGGGGAGTATTCAGGTAACGGAAGACACGTATAAGCGCCTCAAGCATCGCTATCATTTTGAAGATCGCGGTTTGATTCAAGTCAAAGGGAAGGGGCAAATGAATTGTTATTTGCTCACGGGGAGAAAGCAGAATTCGCCAACGATTGAATATATTGAATTATGAGCATTGATGGTTGACTGTGTATTATTACTTTATGAATCATTAGCGGCGACAGAACCACCTAAACAGGTTGATGTCGCCTTGCATTTTTTGGAGTTCCTGTTGGTGGCGTTTGGCGGTTTGGCGATACCATTGGCAGTAGGACTCGAATTCCTGCCGATACTGCGTTTCTCGGTGGAACTCTTGGGTGAGTTGGTAGGTGGCAAAAATATCCGCAGCAGGCGGAGGGGTGGGGAAAATTTGGCGGAATTCCTCTGACATGGCGATTAGGGGTATAGGTTGGGTACAAGTCAAATCGCCCACGGCGTTTAGTTTAGGGTATCCCAGATTCGCTTGAGTGTCCAAGGCGCGATCGCGTCACTGGTTGCTCGTTACTTGAATTTCCGTCTGTAGCTCAATCTCTGGTTCTACTTGAGCTTCGACGAGTGCAGCATAAATCGGAATATTAGATTCTATAGCTTCAAAACTCACAACTAGAGAGTACGGAGCGTTAGCATCTGGATCATTATTCCAGCCTTCATGTCCAACTACTGCTATACAGAAAGCGTCTCTAAGATTATAGGATTTGACAATAGCCCAATCTTTCTGAAGAGTTCCTGCACTTCTGGATACCCCCTGAGTTCTTCCATGATTTTTCTGTTTTCCTAGAGTCCAACTAAAAATTTTATCTCCTTTTTCTGAATCATCTGGAGCATCATACTCTTTCAAAACTCTTGCCAGGAAACTATCTGGATCTTCCCCTCTTTTACTACACTCCCAGTCAACCCAAGTTGAGAGATATCTTCTGCGATTTCGCCGCGTTCGACGAGGTTGAGCTTTGTAGGATAAGGTAACTTCCAGTAAAATGTCTAGTTCTTCCCCTTGAGAACGCAGGTTATCTGGCAATTTCACTTGATAAACATGGGCTTGTCGAGCTTTAATATGCTTTTCTCCTCGCGTAATCAAAGTGATGCGATTGGGGGCATTGTTCAAAGCGCGGTCAAGATTAGGAAGACCATAACCAACTTGACGAATAACTTGTAGCTTATCTACATTATTTTTCCTTGCCCACTCTAACCATCTTGCTGATTGCACGATTAGCGCCCGGTACAGAAGACAACTCTCATGGGTAAATTCAGCCGCAAGATAAGCTGCAATATGGCTTACTTTCGGTGCGGCAAATGATGTTCCAACTGCGTCAGACGCAACGGCTGAACCACCACTCAACGTTGATCGTACTAATTCAGGGCAAACATTTTCAGGAGAAGTGATGTTGGGTGGTGTACCTCCATCTTTGACTAAATCGCCTCCATACTCCACTACTTCCGGTTTAATAGAATCCCATAGTCCCAATCCAGAACAAGAAAAGGCTGAGGGTTTATCCTGCTGTGATATTGATGAATAGGGTGGTGCATGATAAGAATTTAAAGCGATGGAGCCAACGGTTAACGCTTGAAAACTTTGAGCAGGATTGGCAATCCTACAAGAATTCTCTAAAAGATAATCTGGGTAGGGTCGATTAGCATTAAGATGATCCATAACCGATAATCGGGTAATCCCTACTCGATGATTTAGTGGTAAATTTCCAGCAGCTACAATGAAAAGGATATCATTGTGCCATGTCAGTTGATCGATAGCGGCTGCCCAAGCACTCATATATCGAGTTTGACAAGGTACAGAGCCGGTAATTGAATGATTAAAAATTCTTGTTCCTGTTTGACTGTGGTAAAATTCGACAATATTTCCCAATATATCAGGCAGGAATAACTGTTCGGGTAATTGGCAGTTAGCATCTAAAACTCTTGCGTTTTGAAGCCAGCAAATAGCTTGGTGGTTGCCTTGGCGCGGAATAGTTTTGGGATAAAGCACTGCACCAGCTACTCTGGTTCCATGTCCACCATTGCTTACGTTGTCAGCAGTTTGATTAACTTCGCCAGGAACCCAAGATATTGAACTTTGTGCATCAATGGCTGTTCTTAGAAGTGAATGCCTTTCTTGAATACCACTATCTATAATACATACCTTTGGATCATTAGATTTAGGTGGTTGTAGAATCAAGCGGGGTTCATTGATGTCAGATACGCCTTGTTGCCTTATTTCTGCAAACTGATCAGGTTCAATAACATCAAAAATAAAGGGGAAATTGAAAACCAAATCTTTTAACCCTTTACCAGAAATTTGAATGCGACACGAAAAACTATCTGGTAATTTAGCATATTTAGGTGTTTTTGAATCGACAAAAGAACTGATGATTTGCCCCTGATAGACTTCATTCTGAATAAATTCAATAAACTCCTGTTGTCTTTCGTATGCTAAATCATCCCATTCTTCATAAGTTAAATTTCGTTTATCAAGCCACTTATTGACTCGTTTATT
The DNA here is from genome assembly GCF_040222985.1 of Coleofasciculus sp. F4-SAH-05. NCBI lineage: Bacteria > Bacillati > Cyanobacteriota > Cyanophyceae > Coleofasciculales > Coleofasciculaceae > Coleofasciculus > Coleofasciculus sp. F4-SAH-05. The sequence goes on along the minus strand of NZ_JAVKBY010000121.1, from coordinate 82,972 downwards.
AAATTTATCATTAGATTCATTGGGTTTACGCTTTGGATAATCAGACAACTTCACCTTAGTCCCAATACAAGCAATACCTACATCAACAATGTATATCTGATCATCTTTAACCTGATTCCAGTGGGCTAGGAGTTCAGGAGACAGAATATATTCTGGTTTTTTAAATCCCTCAACAATATCCCATATTTCTGAAACTTTTTTCCCACCCCGTTCCTCCTTAATGAATTTCTCAATCTTTTTTCGCAGATCACTCAGTTCTAAATCGGCTGAAGCACCAATAATATATCCATCTTCTAATTCGGCGATTACCTCAATGCCATAAGTCTTCAAATCATCTGGATCAAAAGTATCAGGGTCAATCTGTAAAATAATCCGTTGAGCATCAGGGAGTGGAGGTTTTTCCTCTTCCTCCCGCTTCTGTTGAATATCTTTCCAAGCCGAGACGATAGATACTGTTGAATTCTTGAGTCTATTTCCATGTCCCCAGCGATCACTGAGGTTTGTAGTGGTTCGAGGATTTGGTTTTCTCCCTCCAGAGGTAAATACAGCAGTTCCTTCCCTGGTCAATCTAAGCGGGATATGAGGAAAATCAACCATTTAGTTCTCCAAACAAGCTCATAATTTTTTCTAATAAATCTTGATCTCTTTGATCGCTTCTTCCAGGTGTTCCTGAATCACCAACCCCTCTCGATCAAGAATCGCTCGTTTAGCAGCATCTTGTGCTACTCTCACAGCTTGAGCCGCAGAGAAACCATTCATCTGCTTAATAATCTGAAGCCAATTAATCGAGCCAACTGCAATTGCAGACAGAGTTTGCTTTAGTATAACTTCTAGCTCCTGTTCTCCTGGTAGGGGTACTTCAATCAAGTCATCAAATCGTCTCCAAAGGGCAGTATCTAAAGACTTATTCAGGTTAGTAGCCGCAACTAAAAGACCAGAAGAGGGCTGGTACTCATCGAGGATTTGCAGAAATGTATTCACAACTCGCTTGATTTCTCCTACTTCTTGCGTGTCTTGCCGTGATTTAGCGATAGAGTCACATTCATCAAGAAACAGCAAACATGGCTCTTCTGACGCCTTATCAAATATGACGCGCAAATTACTGGCTGTTTCCCCCAAAAAAGACGATACCATGGCATCAAAGCGAACTTTAAGCAAAGGTAAACCTGTGTTCCAGGCTAAACGTTCAGCTCCCAGCGTCTTTCCGCAACCGGGGAAACCATAAAGGAGAATTTTTTGCCTATAGCGTAGTCCATAATGAGCCAGTCTATCTCTTGCCGCATACTCACGCTCAATACGCTGGAAACGTTTCTCAATCGCTTCAGGTAATACCATCTGATGTCGCAGTTTCTCCCTCGGTATGACAGTAACTAAGGGAAGATTGAATCGCTTACTGGTTGGCAGTTCACTGAGAGCCTGTAGATTGTCCGATACAACAGAGGTTGGCTTGCTGTTGGAAGTCGGCTTATCTTTCTGGCTCTTTTTCTTGATATTATCTAGCTGATCAGCAAGCAGCGTGTGTCCTTTCTTACGCTCTTCCTCAATCACTAGGTACGTCAGCTTGTCGATCGCCTCTGTGTCGGAACTCGCGATCGCTCTAAAAAGTCTCTTGAGAAGCTCTGCTTTCATAGCCCCTCTCAGTATAAGGGGTTGTACTGCACTATAGTATCCTAAAATAGTACCTATGTACCAAATTTGATAACTTTCTTTGCTGAAGCTATCGCTGAAAAAGGCTCCCTAAAAATAGAGAGCCTTTCTGATTGTAAGGCACGGCAATGCCGTGCCCCTACGAAATTACTATCCCTAAAGCGCCTTAGCCTTAGCCACGATATTATCCACCGTGTAGCCAAACTTCTCTAACGCTACGCCACCGGGAGACGATACGCCAAAGCGATCAATACTAATCGTGTCACCTTCAACGCCAACATAGCGACACCAGCCAAAGCTAGAACCCGCTTCCACCGCTAACCGCTTGGTTACGGCTTTGGGTAATACGGATTCGCGATAGCTTTCATCTTGTTCCTCAAACAGTTCGCAACTTGGCATAGAAACCACGCGAACTTTCTTGCCATCACCTCGGAGTTTTTCCGCTGCATCAACGCAGATGTGAACTTCCGAACCGGTGCCAATTAAGATGATGTCGGGTGTGCCATCGCTATCCGATAGGATGTAAGCACCTTGGGCAACAGCATCAATCGAACTTCCCTCTAGATTAGGTAGCCCTTGCCGAGACAGTGCTAACAGACTGGGTGTTGCTAAACCCTGGGCAGGTTTTGCCTTCTCAACCGCTACCTTATAGGCGCCAGAGGTTTCATTGCCATCCGCAGGGCGCAGCACGATTAAGTCGGGAATCGCTCGCAGGGTGGGAATATGCTCAATCGGTTGGTGGGTCGGACCATCTTCTCCTAATGCCACGGAGTCATGGGTCATTACCCAGATTACCCCAGCGTGGGATAGGGCAGACAGGCGAATTGATGCCCGCATGTAGTCGGTGAAGACTAAGAACGTGGCACCGTAAGGAATCAAGCCAGACTTATGCAGGGCAATCCCATTACAAATCGCTCCCATACCATGTTCGCGAACCCCAAAGCGGAGGTTGCGATTTTCATAGGCACCTTTTTGGAAATCCTTGGAGGATTTGAGTAAGGTTTTGTTGGAAGGAGCTAAGTCAGCCGAACCGCCAATGAGTTCTGGTAGTACCCCAGCCATGGCGTTGAGGGTTGCACCCGATTGATTCCGAGTGGCATCTTTCTTATCCTGGGGGGTGTAGGTAGGCAGGGCTTTCTCCCAGTTTTCGGGCAACTTGCCGCTAGCCATCCGTTCTAATACGGCAGCTTCTTCTGCGTATTCAGTTTTGTAACGGGTGAAGAGTTTGTTCCACTCCTCTTCGTACTCAGCACCGCGATCAACTGCCTTGCGGAAATGCTTCAGGGCGTCTTCGGGTACCTCGAATTCTGGATACTTCCAATCCAGATGTTCACGAGTGGCTTTCACTTCGTCTGCACCTAACGCCGCACCGTGTACGTCATGGGAGTTGGCTTTGTTGGGAGAACCGAAACCAATCGTGGTGGTAACTTTAATTAACGAAGGCTTATCGGTAACCGCTTTAGCCGCTTCAATTGCCTTGTGAATCGCGTCCAAGTTGGTGTTACCATCGGGAACATGTTGGACATGCCAACCATAAGCCTCAAAGCGCTTGCCCACATCTTCGGTAAAGGCAAGGTCGGTGGAACCATCAATGGAGATATGGTTATCATCGTAGAGGGCAATCAGTTTGCCCAATCCCAGATGTCCGGCGACAGAACAGGCTTCTCCAGATACGCCTTCCATATTGCAACCATCACCTAAAATGACATAGGTGTAGTGGTCGATAATTTGGCAATCGGGTTTATTAAACTTGGCGGCTAAATGTGCCTCTGCCATAGCTAACCCCACACCATTGGCGATCCCTTGTCCCAATGGTCCAGTGGTAACTTCTACTCCTTCGGTCATGAAGTTTTCCGGGTGACCGGGAGTTTTGGAGTCCCACTGACGGAACTGCTTGATATCATCGAGGCTAACGCTATCGTATCCGGTTAGATAGAGCAAGGCATACTGTAACATACAGCCATGACCCGCTGACAACACAAAGCGATCGCGGTTTAACCAGTTGGGGTTTTTCGGGTTGTACCGCATCAGCCGATCCCACAGCACAAACGCCATCGGTGCTGCGCCCATTGGTAATCCGGGATGACCGGAATTGGCTTTCTCTACGGCGTCTATCGCCAGAAAGCGGATGGAATTAATACAAAGTTCTTCGAGAGATTGGGTTGCAACGACCATAGGTGTTATTTAATGACTCCAGGAAACTAGGGTTTAACGCAAAATTTTTTCCGCAAAGCGAGGGTTACTCTTTCCCCAAGGATACACTCATCATCCCATTAGGGGGATCGATGATCAAGACTCCTTGGTATAAGCTTGGCTAAAATTTGGCGATTGGGGTGTTGGTCGGGTAAATCGTGCTGATCGTTGGCTTGGGCAATTCCTATAGCATCGGCTGGTATAACTATCAGTAGCAGCCCCTAAACCATTACCCATTCAGGAGAGACGTTCTGGCAGGCGACATGGGACGGGTGATCGGCGCTCTCAACCTCTAAAATGACTGGCAGGTTATTTTTTTGTCACATTCCACTACACAAGCAAAAAGTGCGATCGCGTATCGCTTCTAGGACATCGGTCAAGAAACCGGGTTATGCTCTGTAAACGATTTGGCTTAGTTCAAATCCTCCGCATCCTTAACCGATGAGAAAATCCCCAGATAACACTATGAAGGATGACGATTAGTTTACGCTATCTCGGCGCTTCCGGGCTGATCCTGAAACTAAAACACCCACACCGATCAAACCTAGCACAGAAGTAGGTTCAGGAACGGATTGAGCGGACGCAGGTGTAGCCAATACAGGTGTAAATGTTACGGAGCGACTCGAATCTTCCACCCGTCTAGAAAAATTGTAAGGCGCTGTAAGAAAGTTAGAAAAGCCACTATTCAATGCCAATCCTAAAGCAAAACCATCAGGATTAAAAAAGTTATCAAAATCCGCAAAGATAATCTGACCCGAATCAATGATAAACTTGTTTTGATTATCCAGCCTATAATTGGCGTCAATCGCTGTCGCTAAAGCTGGCGGAGCAGAGGTTATAGAAATATTACTGGCGGCAACAGGAAGACCACCACTATCCATAGGTAACCCTTCAATCAAACCTTCTACAGTTCCTGGTATATTACCACTACTATTCGTAAACGAAAATCTGAAGTCGGCAGCTGTGGCTCTTCCGGCACTGGCAAAACTGATTAAAGTCGTTCCAGCAATGACGGCTAATCCCTGTTTCAAAATGGTGATTAACATTTGGTTTTCCTTTTTAAAGTTTGATCAGAACAGTCCATCTTATTTGTAGAGACGCGCCATGGCGCGTCTCTAGCATTAATGCAATTGGATTCTAAATCCGCTGATCCTGCCCAATTTAGAGCTTAGAATTAGATGCCAAAGTTGTTGTAGTTGTCGAGAGCCGTGTGGATAGAGTTACCCGAAGGTAAGCCCGCCACTAAGTCTTCCTCATTCCAGAAGTCGGAACTCGCGGGAACCGCATAGGTTGATGCCCCTAAAATCAAGTTGCCATCACCGACTCCATCACCGTTTTCATCCGGCGTATGCTCCTGAATCCAAGCGATACCGTCATTGATATCGTCGATGGGAGCGGGGTTGAAAGCTAAGTTATTCAGCCAAGATGCAATCAGAGAGCGATCAAGGGTGTATCGCTTATCATTTTTCTCGACTTTTTTGGATGCGGCGAGAATCGATTTTGCCTCGTTGAGACTGTAGAAGATGGTGTTTTCACCATTGTTGGTAATACCATCCCGGTTATAGTCGCCCACCAGAATCCCTTCGCTATACTGTCCACTTACCGGATCAATCACTTCTGGTGCTTCAGCTGAGGCTGAGTAAGGTGCCAGGAGAATATCGCTTCCGGGGAAACCCGATCGTCCGGCAAAGCGGCTGTCGTTACTCGCATCGCCATCCCAGACTTCAGTCCAGTTGATCCAGAATCCGGGTGTCCGCACGCCAGGAGCAGCAATTCCGGTGTAGGAACTGGGGTCAGCGTCAGTAACCGATTTAGTCTCGCCATCATCAGTGTAATCACCAGTGACTGTGCCAATGTTTTGATAGTCACCGAATATAGCAGTTCCACTTGCCTCATAGACCCAGGTTTCATCGGGAGCCAGGATAGAATCGCCATCGCCATTATCAACCAGGTTAGTAATCGCACCTTGTTGATCATCACTCAAGTTAATATTCGAGAGGTTCAGGTTGCCATCATTGGTCACCTTGTAAGTCCAGGTGATGGATTGTCCGGCGGAAACCCCAATATTATCCCCGGTGACTACCCCATCGCTGGTCACTTTGTCAATAGTAATACTGGGGATTTGGAGAACGTTTACCGTCTCATCATCAGTCTTGGGATCAGTTTCGTCGGTATCAGCCGTCGCCACGTTGACTAAATTCACTCCACTGTCGATATCCGTTTGAGTGACAGTGTAGCTGGCGGTGTATTCCCAGGTTTCGCCCACATCTAAGACACCATTACCGTCATCACTTGTGCTATCAAAGGTGGGATTGAAGTCGTCACTGGTATCAGCGGGCGTGAAGTTGTCATCGCTGAGGCTAACATTGGTTAAGGTTTGATTGCCCGTATTGGTTAGCGTGTAGGTGTAATTGATGACATCGCCGGCTGCGTCTACCTCACTGACATCGGCGTCTTTAATAATGGACAGGTTAGGACGCTGAATTACATCCACTGTCTCATTATCAGTCTTGGGATCAGTTTGGTCGGTGTCAGCTGTCGCCACGTTCACCAAATCAGCGCCATTGTCGATATCCGCTTGAGTGGCGGTGTAGCTGGCGGTGTACGTCCAGGTTTCGCCTACATCTAAGATATTGTCCCCATTGCCATTCGTACTTAATACCGGGCTAAAGTCATCCGAGGTGTTTGCGGGGGTGAAATTGTCATCGCTGAGGGTAATACCAGTCAAGCTGACATTACCTGTGTTCGTCAGGGTGTAGGTATAGTTGATCACATCTCCGTCGGCGTCCACCTGAGTAACATCCGCATCCTTGAGCAGCAAGAAGTCAGCCTCTTGGATCACATCAACTTTCTCGTCATCCGTCTTGGGATCAGTTTGCTCCGTATCCACCGTGGCGACGTTAACCAAATCTGCGCCACTGTCGATATCGGCTTGAGTGACGGTGTAACTGGCGGTGTATTCCCAGGTTTCGCCCACATCTAAGATATTGTCACCATTGCCGTTACTACTCAATGTGGGGCTAAAGTCATCACCCGTGTTGGCGGGGGTGAAGTTATCATCACTGAGAGTAACATCGCTCAAGCTGACATTGCCTGTGTTGGTTAGGGTGTAGGTGTAGTTAATCACATCTCCTACAGCATCCACTTCGCTAACATCAGCGGTTTTGCTTATTTCCAGATTCGGATTCTGGGTGATAGTGACTTTCTCGTCATCAGTCTTCGGCTGGGTTTGATCACTATCAGCCGTAGCGATGTTGACTAAATCCGCACCACTGTCAATATCCGTTTGAGTGGCGGTGTAGCTGGCGGTGTATTCCCAGGTTTCGCCCACATCTAAGACACCATTACCATCATCACTGGTGGTATCAAAGGTGGGATTGAAATCGTCACTGGTATCGGCGGGAGTGAAGTTGTCATCAATCAGGCTGACATTGGTTAAGGTTTGATTCCCGGTGTTGGTGACTGTGTAGGTGTAATTAATCACATCGCCAGCGTCGTCTACTGTGGTGACATCCGCATCTTTAACAATGGAGAGGTTGGGATTTTGCACCACATCCACTGTCTCGTCATCGGTTTTGGGATCAGTTTCGTTGCTATCGGCGGTAGCCACGTTAACTAAATCCGCACCACTATCGATATCGGCTTGAGTGGCGGTGTAGCTGGCGGTGTATTCCCAGGTTTCGCCCACATCTAAGACACCATTCCCATCATCGCTGCTGCTATCAAAGGTGGGATTGAAATCGTCACTGGTATCTGAAGGGGTGAAGTTGTCATCACTGAGGCTGACATTGGTTAAGCTGACATTGCCAGTGTTGGTTACCGTGTAGGTGTAATTAATCACATCTCCGGCGCCGTCTACTGTGGTGACATCCGCATCTTTAACAATGGACAGGTTAGGATCTTGGAAGACTTGTACCTGTTCACTATCATCCTCAGGCTCAGTTTGATCGCTGTCAGCCGTAGCCACATTGACAAGCTGGGTTCCTTTGTCGATATCGGCTTGAGTGGCGGTGTAGCTGGCGGTGTATTCCCAAGTTTCGCCCACATCTAAGACACCATTACCGTTATCGCTGGTGGTATCAAAGGTGGGATTGAAATCGTCACTGGTATCACCCGCCGTGAAGTTGTCATCGATGAGGCTGACATTGGTTAGGGTTTGATTCCCGGTGTTGGTGACTGTGTAGGTGTAATTAATTACATCTCCCGCACCGTCTACCTCAGTTACATCAGCTTCTTTAACAATGGAGAAGTTGGGATTTTGCACCACATCCACTGTCTCGTTATCAGTTTTGGGAGCAGTTTCGTCGCTATCAGCCGTAGCCACGTTAACTAAATCGTCGCCATTGTCGATTTCCGTTTGAGTGACGGTGTGGCTGGCGGTGTATTCCCAAGTTTCGCCCACATCTAAGACACCATTACCGTTATCGCTGGTGGTATCAAAGGTGGGATTGAAATCGTCACTGGTATCACCCGCCGTGAAGTTGTCATCAATCAGGCTGACATTGGTTAGGGTTTGATTCCCGGTGTTGGTGACTGTGTAGGTGTAATTAATTACATCTCCCGCACCGTCTACTGACGTGACATCAGCTTCTTTAACAATGGAGAAGTTGGGATTTTGCACCACATCCACTGTCTCGTCATCGGTTTTGGGCTGGGTTTGATCCGTATCGGCGGTAGCCACGTTAACCAAATCCGCACCACTGTCGATATCCGCTTGAGTGGCGGTGTAGCTAGCGGTGTACGTCCAACTTTCGCCGACATCTAGAACATTATCCCCATTGCCATTACTACTCAATGTGGGGCTAAAGTCATCAGCCGTGTTGGTGGGAGTGAAGTTATCATCACTGAGACTAACGCCCGTCAACGGCACATCACCGGTGTTACTCACGGTGTAAGTATAGGTAATCACCTGAGCCGCCGCATTTTGGAAATACTGTATGACGACTGCTTCTCACGCAGAGACGATGCATGGGCAGTTCGGTATTCGGTCTGGGGGTATCTATATAATATAGGATGACAAATCGTTACCCAGCAGGCTGAAGCTTAGGTTCAGTTCAGATGAGCAACGAAAAACGGGTAGTAAAAAACGGGTAGTAAGTTTTTTGGATTTGAACCCTTGCGATCGCGAAGAAATGGCTGACGTTCGTTTCCCATAAAAGACTTTCCCTTGAACTAGACAACACCATGACAATTTCTGTGGATAGAAATTTTAGATGGTAGCTATACATTAGATTTACAGCTTATCGGTTCAACAATCAATCCCCTTGGGTACCATCTTCATCAAATCTTTACATAAGGTCTTCACACTAGCTTCATATTTCCTGGATGGAATTCAACAGAAACCCGTCCTGACACACGGGAAGCCAGGATTGACTCATCCCCGAATTACCACAATAGTGCGATCGCACGGAGTAATTGCCGATTCTGTCGTGGTACGCTGGGCAATAGGCGGTAATCCCGGACGTTGGTCAAAAATCACCAGCCATCCCGTATCAAGTCCTAACCCCGCCAAATAGCGATCAAGTTGTTCCAATCCCGCTTTAATCGGATCGGGGCGCCCCTCACGCCACACCTTCAACTCCATCGCCAACGTGACGTCTCCATAACCCAAACACAAATCCATCCGATCACTACCAATTGCATATTCCCGCTCAAGAGTTCCTCCCCCATTCACCACCCGATGCAAAAATGCCATCAACACCAAATGGGGCGCAATCTCATGATAGGGCGCACTTTTGAGTAAGGGTTCTCCATGCTGACGCCAAAACCTGAGAAACGCCTCCAGAAGTTGCTCCGAATCCAGTTTTCCTTCACGAGTTAGCCAACTGGGGTGAATCACAGGCAAACTATCCTGGGGTCCACTTGCCAATACTCTGGGTAAAACTTCCCGGTAAATCGGATTCGCTGGCGTCAACCCTCCAGCCGGATGGCGCACCACTAAGCCTAAATCCACCAAAAACTGTCGGTCATCATTCGGTATATCTCCCAATTCTTGTCCTGCTAAAATCGGCTCCAGAATGACCCTTACTCGGTCTTCCCGTAACAGGTGGGCTAAACTATCCAGATGGGTATCTTGCCGTTGAATCAAAATTTCCTTGGCTTGTTCCAAATGATTAACGGTGATCACCTGTTGCAGATCAGGCACAATAACTTCCACAAGTTGTCGGGCGAGGGCATTCACCAACCAGGGTTGTCCTTGAGTTAATTCAAAAGCCCGTTGTATCGCTTCAGGGGAAAAAACTTGACCTGTTTCAGTCGTGTGTTGTGCATATAGCTGGGCAACTTCTGTGGCGGTAAAATTCCGTAGCGTCAGGGATTCTACTTTAATATTGAACGGGCTAGCGGTGTTCAGACGCTTACTCCCCCCAGATGCTACTTTGTAATCCCGCACATCCCGCACGCCAATTAGCGCCAGAGCTTGGGGGAATCCCTTTGGTCGCTTCGGATAGCCATTTCTAAGTTGGCGCAACAGGGCGATTAAGGTTTCATCTTGCAGAGCATCAATTTCATCGATGAACACAACCAGGGGACGGGAGGACTGTTGTGTCCAAGCACTCAATGCCGCCCCAATCTGTCGCCCTGGCTCAGAGGGCGTCCAATCTGGAGGATGGAGATCGGGGGGTAGCCAAAAGGTGGCATCCTCTTTCCAGGCATCCAGGATTGCCCGTTCTGCTGTTCCCGGGTCATGGGGAAAAGCCGCGCCCACTTCTGCGGATACCATGACCGCCGTATAACGTCCACTGGCGGTAAGCTGCTGTGCCAGCGCTAGCATGGCAGTGGTTTTACCTGTTTGCCGGGGCGCATGGATGACAAAGTAGCCCTGCTGCTCAATTAGTCGGTCTAGCTGGGGTAGCCGATCTAAGGGGGAGAGCATATAGTGTATGTCCGCTTTGCACGGACCTGCCGTGTTAAACCATTTGGGCATGGGCGGACGTTGGGCAATATGGCAAGGGATGGGGGATGTAGAGACGTAGCATGCTACGTCTCTACAAAGGTTTGTACTTCTTGAAGACTAAGGTGACATTATGACCGCCGAAGCCAAAGGAATTCGATAGCGCCACATCGACGGTTTGCTGACGGCTTTGATGCGGCACATAATCGAGATCACAGTCGGGATCAGGATTTTCTAAATTAATCGTCGGCGGAATTTGATCATGGGTTACCGCTAAGACAGAGGCTACCGATTCAATACCCCCAGAACCACCTAACAGATGACCCGTCATCGATTTGGTGGAACTTACGGCAATCTTATAAGCATGATCGCCCAAGACTTTTTTAATCGCCGTTGTTTCTGTGGGATCATTAACGGGTGTACTCGTCCCATGAGCATTAATATAGCTAACATCTTCGGGCTGCAATCCGGCATCTTTGAGTGCTAACTGCATTGCCCGGATTGCCCCTTCGCCACCGGGTACGGGTGAGGTTATATGATAGGCATCACAGGTCATGCCATAGCCAACCATTTCGGCATAAATACGGGCACCCCGACTGAGGGCATGTTCCAATTCCTCTAACAGTAGGATGCCTGCCCCTTCGCCCATGACAAAGCCATTGCGATCGCGATCAAAGGGGCGACAGGCGTGTTTGGGGTCATCATTGCGGGTGGACAGGGCTTTTGCCGAGGCAAATCCCGCCAAGGATAACGGAGTTACGGCGGCTTCCGTTCCCCCACAAATCATCGCCTGGGCATACCCCCGTTGAATCAAGCGAAAGGCATCGCCTACCCCATGAGCACCAGAGGCACAGGCGCTGACGGTACAAGTATTCGGTCCCTTTGCCCCAGTATGAATTGCCGTAAGTCCGGCTGCCATATTAGCAATCATCATCGGAATCATAAACGGACTACAGCGATCGGGACCGCGATTCAAGTAGACTTCTTGTTGGTCTTCCAGGACTTTAATCCCGCCAACCCCGGTGCCGATGACGACGCCCACCTGTTCTGCGTTCAATTCATTAATGACAAACTTCGCATCCGCGATCGCTTGTTTGCTAGCCGCGACGCCAAATTGGGCAAAGCGATCCATCCGCTTAGCTTCTTTGCGATCCATATAGTCATGGGGATTAAACCCCTTAACTTCGCCAGCAATCCGACAGGCATGGCGGGAGGGGTCAAACCGGGTAATCGTACCAATACCATTACGCCCACTCAACAGTCCATCCCAATACTCCGCCAGGGTATTACCGATGGGAGTAATTGCGCCCAAACCTGTAACAACAACGCGCTTAAGTTCAATGTTTGTCATGATGCCAATAAAACAGGGAAACTGCCCGATAACGCAGAACTTGGTCGAGAAGACAACCGCTGATTAAGCCGCCGCTTCTGTTTTTGAGCTGATATAGTCCACCGCCGCTTGGACTGTGGCAATCTGTTCGGCAGCTTCGTCTGGAATCTCGATATCGAACTCTTCCTCTAAAGCCATAACCAATTCCACCACGTCCAAGGAGTCGGCGTTGAGATCATTGGCAAAGTTAGCTTGAGGGGTTACGTCACCGGGTTCAACTTCCAGTTGTTCCGCAACTATTTTTTTGACTCTATCGAAAATTTTTTGGTTCATTTACTTGTATACCTCAACCGAGTTGCTAGAACGTTATCAAGTTATGTTACTTGGTTCCTTTGCATTTTCTCATCTTATCCGAAAGGGGGATCATCAAACCTATCGGTAGTCGCTTCTCCAACTGGCATCCAGTTGGGCTAATTATCATATCATGTTCATGGTACTGGCGAAGAGAGAAGTAAGCTACGTGGTACTCCTTCGCCTTCAAGCCAACTACGTAGCAATCAACCATGAACATCAACACTCTGATTCTGTTCACTGCATTTACTGTCATTCCCTTACAGACCATTGGGTTCGTTTTGGGGAAGCTAGTGATCGCCGCCCTGGGTGCCTGTCTCCTCTATGTCCTCCTATTTTATGGGCTGCGCTCCATTTTTCGGAAGTTTGAGAGGGATATTGCCCTCGTCACCCTGAATGTCTCCGCCTATCCCATCCTGAGCATTTTCATTCTGGTCAGTTTAAAGTTTTCCTTTGCCGATCTTGATTCTGGGGATACCATCGGCTGGTTTGATCGCCTGCTGACAGCCAGCATTATTGTCGCAGTCAGTTATTGGTTGATCCAGTTATTTATTCAAGTTTTTGTCTACTACCTTAAAGATTATGCCCGACAAACAGAAGCGATGTGGGACAACGTGCTGCTGCCTCTCCTTGAAGGGGTTGTCCCGTTTGTAATTTTTCTGCTGGCTATTGCTTTTGTTCTCCAAGCCTTTGGTGTTGATTTAACTGGGATTTGGGTCACCTTGGGTGGGGCAACGTTTATTATCGGGTTTGCGGTTAAAGATATTTTAGCGAACTTCTTTAGTGGTATTGTTCTATTGATTGATACGCCATTTCAATTTGGTGACATCCTGGAGTTAGAAAATGGCTCTATTGGTATGCTGCGGAAGATTGGTGTGCGCGTGACTCAACTTTATATATTTAATGACCGCAGTGAAGTCTATATCCCCAATAGCGTCTTACAAGGTCAATTGATTACCAATTTAAGTCGCCCAATCCCCCATTACTTCTACGCATTGCCGATAGAAATACCTCCGGAATGTGATTTAGAGGCAAGTCAGCATCTCATGTGGGAAATTGTTTTTGCTCACCCGGATACATTAGGAGATATTGAAAAAAAGTTAAGCCATATCGATAAGTTTTACATTGTTGATAATTTAGGCACAAATTTTGCCTATAAAAAAGAAATTGGTCGTCAGCGTCTAAGTCTGGAAAATGATGTCAACCTTAAACTCGAAGATATTGAGCAAGCGTTAGAAGCTCTGATGGTAACAATTCAATTTGCAGAAAAAGGCGGTCTAAATGCTGAAGAAATTGAAACGATACAACAAGAATATGAGGGCATTCTTCAACAATTGGGTTTAGAAATTGTGCCAATACGACAGACTAAACGGATTATTTTTGAATTAGAAGAAAATGAATCGCCAGACACATTAATTGGTTTGGTGAGGGAATGGTATCGCATTTGGTTAAGAGATCCAGATTTACGCGATGAAGATCAATATATTTTACCTGAGGAATGGGAGCGAAAAATTGAACTGTTAAAACGACGGTTTCAACGAGTTTTTCAGAAAATTAGTAATCCTCATCGGGAAGAAACGCGGCTCGATGATTATATCATGGATTTAGTGAAATGGTTGCGGGAGCGATTTAAACAAGCTAGAAGTCAACGGCAAGAACCAAAAATTAGGATGAAGGGAACATCCCAATATGAGGGGTTTACCTTAATTAAATTCACCATTGAATTCTATTTAGATAATGCCAAGCTAGAAGACTTTAGACGGGGCAGTCGTGTGAGTAGCGAAATTTATCAAGAAGTGATGCGATATGTTAAAGATAGTTACCCCCCGGTTAAACCCTAAACAAAAGCGCAACAAGGCAGAATATTTTAGCACTTCAAGGGAAAATTATTTCAGCCATACATGAGGTTACTCAGTATCACTTGTAAGTAGTACATTTTTAGTAGGGGTGATGAGTCCGGACATCATATAAGTATCTGCAAATCAAGTAGGCATGACTATGAAATTAAACCAGAGAATTAGATGGATGGGTATGGCGTTAGCAAGCTTAAACAGGGGGAGCATCCCGTTTTGGACAAAGCATTACCTAAAGTAACGCAATTGCAAGGGTTTCAGCAACTTTCAAAGAGCCAACGTGCCAAATTGGGATGCTCCCTAAACAGGAGAAGAGGGCGACCCGATCAAATTGAGTGGACTACCGTTGTTAATTGATGCAAGCGGGTCGCCCCTACAGGGTGTTAATTTATGTTAGCAGTTCGCCTCTACAGGGGGTTGATTTATGTTAGCGGGTCGCCCCTACAGGGTGTTAATTTATGTCAGCGGGTTTTACCACTTAATCTTTGGTTCTCGGCGTACCATTTGCGGTGACTACCTCATCTCTGGGATTTTTCAACAATCCGGTTAATAGAGAGGCGGGATGCTGTTGATGGGGCCAAGCAAAGGCGTGACGAAAGGCAGCATCTTGACAGGCTTGCATTTGCTCAAAACCAATAATATCTTGGGTTAATAAGTTTTCGTACTCAAAGGGTAAACGCACATTATTTAATCCGGCGTTATCGGTACAAATGGCAATGTCAACCCCCGCCTCGAAACAGGAATCAAAGACGACTTTAAGTTGCTGAATATCCTTCAAGGTTCCGGTTTTTAGGTACGTCGTGGGACAGACTTCTAAACATTGCTGGCGCTGGGCAACCTCTTTTAACAACGCTGGATACTTTAAGGGAATATGAATTCCATGACCAATCCGCATTAAATAGGGCAACAGTTCAGGATAACAACCGTCGCTGGTTTCGTAGAGATGACCCGTTGTATTTAGACCGAGCGATCGCGCATACTGATAGAGTCCGACAAATTCTGCTAATCGTTTCCCATAGTGGGCATCTCCTCCTGCCAAATCCACCCCACAGACATAATCTTTGGCTTGGGCGGCGAGATCCACAATTGCCTTATTCACCGCATAAGGAAGCCGCGCATGCATACAGAGAATTTGACTCGTCACCATCGGATAATCCTTGACTTGACTGGCTTGTCCGACAATCTCGACAATCTGCGCCATCTGATCAATCCGTTCCGATTGACTCAACTGTTCCGATGTGCGTAAATAAGGCGTATACCGGAGTTCTAAATAGGCTAAATTCTCAAAGATATACGCGCCGCGAATTAAGCGATAAATAAAATAGGGTAAGGTTTGCGCCGTTTGCAGATGTTCGACTAACGTGTGCAATTCCAAATACTCATCTAATGTATTGCGCGATCGCGTGTAAAATTCCTCAAAGTCGTCATAGTCATCAAAGTTCTGGGTCAACGGATTAGTTTGACGTTGAAAATATCGCCAGAGAATCCGAGGCACAACTGAACCCCCCAGATGACGGTGTAACTCTGCGTATAATGGCATACAATCTCCTGATACTCAGGTCATTTTCAGTCTTGGCTGGACAGACATGTCACCACGACTTAGATCAACTTTAGCTTTTGTAAAAAAAAATTGCATAAACTATCGTTCTTGAAACAGTAATTTACAATTCCCCTTTTTCCATTCTCTACCAGCTAGAATAACCTCAAGGACTTAGAGAACTGGATGCCATGACCACCGCTAACCGTTCCGAAAAACCTATACAGAACTATGCACACCTAAGCATATCTGGACTTGCGTCGGAACGTGCAGACTGAGACTCACCGTAGTCTACGTTAGACGGGTCACGACACCTTGATATGAACGCCAGTATCAGGCTCTGTCGAGTTCAGTTAAGCAATCAGTGAACAGGTTTATAGCTGTAGTGCTGCGATCGCCTTATTTTGTGGTAACAGTTTGAATTGAGGTTCAAGACGCTAAATGGTTGAAGACATTGAAAAAGCCAGACTCAACACCCAGAGTTCAGGAATTCCCAGTCAACCGCCTCCAGTCACTCCGCGACATTTCCTTCCTCAACCATGGGGCATCAAAGGACGGTTGACTACAGCATTAACTGTAGGTCTAGCAACAGTTTTGGCGCTTAAGACTCAAACCGCGATCGCGCTGCAAGTGCGCGTAACCCCAGAAAGTCCTCAGTTAGGGGATACGCTGTCGGTGATGATTGACACAGAAACCACGACTCAACCGCCAAGCGTGTCCATCGGGCAAAAAATCTATCCCGCCTTTCCTGTCACCGCCAATCGCTATCGCGCCTTACTCCCAACCACTCCTCTGGATAAATCCGGACGTTTAGAATTTCAAGTCATTGGGGATGGTGAGGTGAGGAACCTGGCTGTATTCCTGAAAAATCGATCATTTCCCACCCAGCGTATCCGACTATCGGGTAGTGCCAACCGATCCGCCACAGAACTGGAACTCAATCGGGTGGCTGAGTTTAAAACATTGGTGACGCCTCAAAAGTTCTGGAATGGACCCTTAGTCAGACCTAATGTAGGTCGAGTGTCTACGGTGTTTGGCGTGCGTCGTTATTATAACGGAGTATTCGCCGAGGATTATTATCATCGAGGCGTTGATTACGCGGCTGGAACAGGTTCACCTGTCGTCGCCCCCGCCGCCGGACGAGTGGCGTTAGTGGGACGAGAATCACAGGGGTTTAATGTTCATGGCAATACAGTCGGAATTGACCATGGTCAAGGGGTGTTGAGTATTATGCTGCACCTAAATCAAATCGACGTTCAAGAAGGAGATTTTGTCCAAGCCGATCAAAGAATTGGTACAGTGGGTTCAACGGGAGCTTCTACGGGACCGCATTTGCACTGGGGACTGTATGTTCATGGCATTGCTGTAGATCCAGTGCCCTGGAGATTTGAAGGTATTGACTAACACAGGGTTTAAGTTTTTTTGAAGTTTTTCCCCATCTTATACACTTATGGGTTTTGTTTAAGGTAAACTCTGGTAAGTCTCCCCTGATCTGAGCGACGAATGGGCAACACAATCCAACTACCGTCAGGAACCCCACGGCTATAGGTTCCGGGGGCTTGAAATAAAGCCCATACCTGACCAGCCTAAGACCTACGCGGTCTACGTTATGCTCAAGAGTCGAAGTTCCTACCTTGGGATGCGTGCCAGCTCCAAGCTCTAGAACCAGAAAGTTAAACAACAGCCTTACTGGGGTTAAAGCAGTGCTTTCTGGATAGTACCGAGGCATAACATTGGCGAGGCAAACTTTACTCCGGAAACGGAAGTCGCCCCTCACCGGGCAACCAAACAACCCCTATGCGTACAGGTTAAAAGCACGAGTCTGTAACTGCCCAGACGAAAGGCAAATGCAATATGTCGAACGTCGTCAGTAAATCCAAGGCGGTAGGGGCTTTTAAATAAGGAAGTCCTGTCGGAGTGCTATTTATGTAAGGGGGCGAATTCCTCCATAGGCATAAATGACAGGGGTTTCCATTCGCTCCCTTACCAACCCCAATTTTCGATGAGTATTGAAAAAATCGTAGAACAAGCTCTGCAAGATGGTTACTTAACCCCAGTCATGGAAACTGAGGTTGGGCGTATTTGTGATACAGCATCAGAGCTTTCGATCGAAGAATATATGGCGTTGGATCGCCTAATGGGAGCGCTGTTGACGGGTGAAGTCGTCGCCGTTCCGCGCAAGCAGTTTATTAACGTGATGGAGGAGTTAGTACTCACCGAAGCGATCGCACAAGTGGCTGAAATTGAAGCAACTAGCGATCAGGTGTTGGATGTGGGCGATATTGCCGCCTATGCTCTGAATCGACTTCCCCCTCTGTATGCTACGACAGAAGAAGGGGCAAAATACCAACGTCAACGAGCCAAAGAAGAACTGCAAGAGTTAATTACTCAGCAAGTGGATACAGCGATCATGCAAAATCAACATCGACCCGATTTTGGCTCTGAACGCCAAGCGATTCGTAGAGGTAGCGGCAAAGATCTGTTCCAGCAGGTGAGTTCCTTACTCCAAGATTACGCCCCCAACTTTGAACCCAAATCTGATCTCAAAAGTCCCTAGAGGCGTTGGGAAGATGAGGGAGATGAGGAAGATGGGGAAGACAACCAATAACGTAGCTTACTTCTCGCTTTGTGAGTGTGACGAATGACAAATGACGAATGACAAATGACGAATTACTTCCTCACCAAGATAGGCGTTCCGACTTGAATTTGTTCATACAACGCCTGAATATCAGCATTTCGCATTCGTAAGCAGCCGTGAGAAACTGGCTTACCCACTAGATCTTCATCATTAGTGCCATGAAAGCCAATCTGATGGTGTTCGTCAGACCAAAATCCGATCCAGCGATCGCCTAAGGGGTTATCGGGTCCAGTGGGGATTAAATCGCCCGTAATCGGTTGTCGCCAGATGGGGTTACGCTGTTTACGGAGAACCTTAAAGTTACCAGTCGGCGTTTCCCAACCCGGTTGACCCACAGCAACCGGATAGCTAGCGAGCTCTTGCTCCCCCCAGTAACTGTACACCTTAGCATCACTCAAATCCACAACTAGCCGCACATCCAAAGCAACTATCGCCTGATTCAGATGGGGAGTCAGGGGTAATACTTGGGCGATCGCGTTTCGCTCAGAAGAACCTGGATGAGGTAGAATTAATCCGGCTAGGGGAACAGGGGCATCTAAACCCCATCCCCAATCAAGGGTCATTCGCTCTCTTATCCATTCACCATATTTCCCCAGTGGCTGAGGCGAATCCAAATCGCTCTGATCCTCTCCATCCAGAAATGTCCTCTGAACCGATTGGGCAATCTCCGAGGGGAGTGGTATTGATTGACGTTGTTGCCAAGCTACTGACAATAATAATCCGGCTGACCCAAAGCAAAGCAGCATCAAGCTAGTTTTTAGTGAGGATGTTCCGTCCATCATGACTTAGGAGGCTATCACAACCAGGCTAACTCTACCCTATCTCAACCAGGGAGTCTGAGTTCACTCTAGTACTGATAAGGCTTGATTTTAACGAGGTTATAGCACTACGCATTGAGGTTAGGACAATAAAATTAGGTGAAAAGGCAATAGGGAATAGGCAATAGGCAACAGAGTAATGTCCTAACGTATGCCCGTAGCTCATGCCAATCCTACCAACCCCACAGTTGTCAATGGCACTGCTACTTTCGCTAATCCTAGTCCTGAGATTCTGGAGATTACGAACTCGGCTGGAACAATTATCAACTGGCAGGAATTTTCCATCAATCTGGGTGAGATTACCCGTTTCCTCCAGCCAGATTCTAGTAGTGCTATTCTCAACCGTGTTATTGGTACTGACCCATCCCAGATTTTAGCTTGGGATTTGCGGATCTCGCCCGTAGCCAATGGTTACAGTAATTTACACGCTAGCGATCGCGATGGTAACGGTTCAGGAGTTAGCGGTACAGTTACGCTCAACCAAACAGGTGATTCCACATTACAACCTCAAGGAGAATTAACCATCACTGACGCGGTGGAAGTCCAAGAATTTGCCAGTGTCACGGCTCTAGCTGATGGTGGTTTTGTTGTCGTGTGGGATAGCAACCAGAATTCGCAAAGTAGTAATTTTGACATTTATGGGCGACGCTACGATGCTAGTGGTAATCCTGTCGGAGCGGAATTTGTCATCAGCAATGCAGCCAATCAAGAGTTATTTCCCAGCGTCACAGCTTTGGTAGACGGTAGCTTTGTGGTGATATGGCAGGACAACGAAAATGCTTTGCAAAAGGACATTCACGGGCGACTCTTCCGAGTAGACGGTACGGATTCAGAGTTTGTTGTCAGCGATGCAACGGGTACTCAATCAAATCCTACCGTTACAGCATTAGCCGATGGCGGTTTTGTCGTGGCTTGGGATGACCCGCAAACTAACAGTCCAAATATTTACGGACGGCGCTATGGGGCAGATGGCATCGCCAGTCCAGAGTTTATCATCAGCAATACGGCGACGAGGCAGGAATTTCCTGATGTTACGGCATTAGCCGATGGCGGTTTTGTCGTAACCTGGGAAAATCGTGAGACTGGCGACCTAATTAATATTAAGGCACGGCGCTACAGCGCAGATGGAACCGCAGGTGAAGCGTTTCCCATCACCAGTGCAACGGATTTTCAGTTCAACCCGACGATCACAACGCACTCTAGTTAGGACAAATGAAGAAAAATTCAAATCGCTCAATCCCTTGATTAGTAAGCTCAATCCCTTGATTAGTAAGCTGGTTTCTTCACTATTGCCTATGACACACCGAGCGAAGTCGAGGTGTTGCCTATTGCCTATTGCCTAGCGCATAGCGCTATATCTTGCACCTTTGTCAGTCAACCCAGATGGGGGAGATGAGGGAGATAGGGGAGATGGGAAAGCAGTTAATGCAAGTGGTGCAAGATGTGAGTTTTTCCGGATAGGATGTCTTTCCTCTAGAAGAATGATGATAGGCTTTTCCAGATGCCATATTGGAACTTGACGGGAAACACTACCCGTTTGGAGGATGTACTTGGTACGTTTGAATAGAGATAATTGAAATTTAGTTTATTCACCCCAACCAAGCCTTTGCTAATCTAAGCGGGAACTCTACGTGAAGTCAGGCGTCTGTGAAAAGTAAGGATGTTCTAGCACCCATTACCATCCATGAGCCAATCGATTTCTCTATCCTGGTCCCCGGTTGAGGTCACACCCAATAATGTGACGGTGCAACCAGAAAAACTCTCGAACTACGATTTAATTTTGCGCTGTCAGGACGGCATTACTCCTGACAGAGCTGCTTTTGCTGAACTGCTACGCCGATATCAGTCCCATGTGGAGAAGGTTTTATACCATCTGGCTCCAGATTGGCAGGACAGACCTGACTTGGCGCAAGAAGTTTGGATTAGAGTTTACCGGAATATTAAGCGCCTCAATGAACCTGTCAAATTTAAGGGTTGGTTGAGTCGTATCGCGACCAATCTTTTCTATGATGAGCTACGCAAGCGCAAGCGGGTAGCTCCGCCATTGTCACTGGATGCACCGCGTCGGATGGATGATGGTGAGATGGATTGGGAAATTGCTGCTGATGGTCCTAGTCCGGAAGACAATATGGCAACGCGGGAATTTTACGCCCAGCTACGAGAAGCCATTAAAGACTTGCCAGAAGCATTCCGCACGACTATTGTCTTGCGAGAAATTGAAGGGATGGCTTATGAAGAGATTGCCGAAATTACAGGGGTATCCCTGGGAACCGTTAAGTCGCGTATCGCTAGAGCCCGCTCAAGACTACAGTCTCAACTGCAACCCTATCTAGATGTTTAATGGTCTCTGGATGAGTTGGGGGAAATTATTCCCCTAAACCAAAGTTCATTCTATCATGGGATATATAACGTCTTGGGTGAAGTAATCCCAAACGCTTGAGGGCAACGGGATGAAGGGTGTAGTAGTTCACCCAAGTCTTGCGTTACACTGACTAAGGTCAACTTTCAACTATTATTTGCCAAGCTGCAAAAGCTGGCACGTTAACGGTAAAAGTCAAACCTGATCAGCCAATACAGTTTAACAGTGGGGCTGGGCATCTCCTCACTATAAAACGCCAACAGCGTAATTGATAAGATTACGACCAAGGAAGTCCATACGCTCTCTCGGATAGAGTCAGTGTGGAAGGATGTCACAAACGATAACGATCCATAATTGAGCGCTAGTGAAGACTCGGTGGTGATCTAAAATGAACTCTAATTTTGATGCTCATAACTGTTCCGGGCAAAAAGCTGCCAGAGACATGGATAGTCTACAGCGCGATCGCTTTGAACTTATCAGTGCCTACATTGATGGTGAGGTGACAGCAGCCGAGCGCTATCAAGTGCAAGATTGGTTAGCAAACGATGCTAATAGCCAGCGCTTGTATACTCGACTGATGAAGCTGCGCCAAGGGTTGCATCAGCTCCCCATACCTGCCACTCAGGTAACCGCTCAAGAGACGGCAAATCAAGTTTTTACCCGCATCAATCGCCGCCGCCTACGGAACACTATGGTTTGGGGGGGTGCCGCGATCGCCGCGATGTTTGTCAGTGCCTTTTCTGGGATACTCCCTGGTAGTCAGTTTATGCCACGGTTGGCTCAAAATCCTGTAACAGAAGAGGCGGCGGAGCCTCTGATGATTGCTGTCAACCGTCCAGTTATCCAAATCCCCAAGGCTAAAAGTGCCTCGCCGGAAAATTTCGTTGATTCTGCCATCTTCAACCCCTAAAAATCCTGTCGCTGGCAAGAAAACAGAAAAATATCTCTCTATTCAATGCCCCATTTCCTTTCAGATGGGGTATTTATAATTCAGACTTCATCGGACTTCACCAGCCCTATTGCCCATTTCCCATTCCCCCAAAAGTATTCATTCCGATTTCATCGGACTCCACCAACCGGAAGAAATGAGTTTACCCCCTAAACGCTGTACTCGCTCAGGTTGCATTAGGTAAATCCAAGCATCTCCTAACGATTGGTTTGCCAGATCATAAATAGTCACTTGTTGCCGATAATATTCATTGTCCTCTGGGTTTCGCTGCGGATTGTAGTCTTCTAGCTTATCCAAGACGGTTAAAAGGGTTGGCTCAGTGAACGTCAGTAAAAATCCTCGCACCTGATTATTACCAGGGATCATCGCTGGATAGCCGATGGGCAAATCGAATAGTTGACCCAACGCGATCGCAGGTTGGGCGGCTATCACTTTTCCTTCACAGTAGCGTTGATAATTGACTTCCCCAGGTTTGAGAGTCCCGTAAACAAACACCCGGATGGACATGTTCCCCTCCTCATCCTTTGACCGTCCTGGACTAAGCTTTGAAAATAATTGATCAGATTTCATGGTAGAGTTTAGGGGTTGAAGTTATGAAAACCGTTCCCTGTGACACACCGAGCGAAGTCGAGGTGTTCCCTGTTCCCTTCTCTCACCTTTACCAAAACTAATCATTCACTTCAGAAATTCTATTCCCATAGCTAGACCCCAAGTCAACCCTAGGTCTATGCTAATTACTAATTCAGGATATCCATCAATATTCCCAACGTGAGATTGCTGAAGTCTTCACATTTTGTTACAAATGTAAAGAGACAACTCGCGTGGATAACAGGACTACTATGCTCGGTGGCTTTGCCGGTTTAACCAACACGTCTGGTACTGATTGGGGCGAACGGATGCTCAATACCGTCGCCAGCAATACGATTCGCCACCTCTTTACTCGCAGTGAGTCTGTCGAGGTTTCGGTGCGCTGCAATCCCTCCAGTAAACTGTTGCAGGGTAGCATTGACAGCTTTAAGATGCAGGGGCGAGGCTTGGTGATCCGGAGAGAGTTTCGGACGGAGGAGATGTCCTTTGAAACAGACGCTGTGTCCTTGGACTTCAGTTCTGTTCTTAAGGGTCAAATTCACCTGAAGCAACCCACCCAAGCGATCGCCCAAGTCGTGTTGACAGAACCCGATATCAATCAGTCGTTTAAAGCCGAACTGGTGAGAAAGCGTTTAGAAAATATTTCCATTCCCGAATTGGAGGATCTCACTGGGGGTAAGCCAATTTCCTTTACCGATGTGCAACTCAAGCTACTTCCCAATAACCGGATTCAGCTTTTTGCTAAAGTCCATCTTCCTGATCAGGAGTTAGTTCCGATTAGCATGACTTCGACTTTGGCTGTGGAACGACGGCGGCGGATTCTCTTCAAAGACTCGAAATTTGAACCGGATACGATTCCAGAGGAAATGCGAGACACCTCTGAAGCCTTGACTGATGCCCTAGATAAGATTTTGAATAATATGGTGGATCTGGATCGCTTCAATCTTGATGGCGTGACGATGCGAATCAATCGCCTAGAAACCCAAGGACAACAGCTGATATTCAGTGGTTACGCTCAAATTGATCGCATCCCCAATACTCCTTAGCCATTCAGGGGAAACAGGGGTGTAGGGTGTAGGGTATGGGGTGTGGGGTGAACAACAAGGCAACAAAAATTTGCCCAATCACCTATTCCCTCCTCCCCAGTGTAAGACCTCATCTGAGGCAGTGCGTGTTGAGCCGTCAACCCCCCCTTGAGTACGTTCAACTGTCGTTGTTCGACTGGTAGGGAATCCCCGTGCGTACCCTGCGGGAAGCAAGCTACACGCGGCGCGGGGGAGGATGTCAACAATTGAGCACCTGCATGTCATTAAACGCCTTTTTTTCCTTGGGTGGGGTAGTCATGTTGCCCCTGTTAGTGCTTTCTATTGTCGCGATCGCGCTTATCTTAGAACGGATCAATTTTTGGCGGCGAGTGACTCAGCGCCAGAATCGCCTGATCCGAGAGGTGCTACACCTCTACCAACAAAATCCTCCCGAAGCCTTTCTCAAGCTAGAACAAAACAGTGATCTGCCGATCGCCCGAATTTTTCTGGCGGCGTTGGAACTCAAACGTCCCACTCCAGAACAATTTCGACTCGCCCTCGAAAGTGCGGTGCAAGCGGAGTTACCGATTCTCAAGCGGTTCAACACAGCATTTGAGACTATCATTAGTGTCTCACCTCTACTGGGACTTTTAGGAACAATTTTAGGCTTAATTGACGCTTTTGCCGCTTTACGGATTGGGGATATTGGTAGTCAAACCACGGTAGGTGTGACAGGTGGGATTAGTGAAGCCTTAATTTCCACCGTCGCTGGTTTGAGTGTCGCGATCGCTACTCTGATCTTTGCTAACACCTTTCGCGGATTATATCGCCGTCAACTCGCCCTGATTCAAGAGTATGGGGGGAAGTTGGAATTGATTTATCTAGGTTATTACGAACGAATTAGATGAAATAGTTATGAATTTTTATCCTTCACAACCTTAGAGGGAACCTGGTTTTATGTAGGGGCGGGTTTAGGGAATGTCGTGCCAGATTTTGATAATATAGCAACCGCCATGGCTGTTAGGACACATCATTTATGTAGAGACGCGCCATGGCGCGTCTCTACAATGGTGCCGAACGTCCTAATCGATGTGTCTATTGCTATAACGTTTGTGCGAAACCCGCCCTTCCCCCGTGTTTCAGTCAGGACTAATTTCTCAATTTTTCAATAAAATACCAGGTTTTGACTAAATTTCCTTGCATTAGGGCAGCACCACCAGAAAGGGCTTGAACTTCTGGCAGATTTGGGTTGAGACTTAAGGCAGGCTTGAGCGCATTTTGGGCATCTTGACCTCGCCATTCATATAAATAAACGAAGGCAAGATAAGCATGAGCATAAGGATTTTGCGGATCAAGCTGGACGACCCGCTTTAACGCCGCGATCGCACTCTGGGAATCTACTTGTAAAACCCTAGACAAAGCTAGGGCATACGCCCAGTCTAACCGCTTTGATTCCAATTTTAACCGATGAGTCAACGCCAAATCTGCCTGCACCAGATAATCTTGAATGGGGTCATACTGATTAATTCGCCCTGTTTGTTCAAAGATAGCCTCCAGGGAATCAGAACCATTGGGCAAAGTCGCGGCTAATGTCCGAAATTGGGTGATTAAGTCTAATTCCGGTGCAGGTGTTGCAGGTGCTTTTGGAGCAATCTTTATCCTCACAGGTGGTACTGATATCGGATAGGTTTCCCCTGTTTCTCGATTCAAATAGGTAGCTTTTAATGTATACGTTACTGCTGGAATATCTGCCGGAGGTAACATCGCCATTCGTTCAATAACCTGGTATTTAGGCGATTGATTGGTTACGGTTGATAGCTGACGGTTGTTTGTTGACTTCGGAAACAAGTTTCCCATGGCAATACCATGATCGTGTAACCATTGATATTGATATCCTCCTTCCAGCGAATGCCAGGTTAATAACACAATTCCCGATTGTAACGGTTGCCAATCCCCAGCCCATTCGTAAGTAACAGGTACAGGTAAACCAGGGGGAGCTGTCTCTGGCACAATCACCCGGTTTAATTGAATTTTATCTAACCCTTCGACTACGCTTAAGGGCAGACTGTTGAATAAGGACGGGTTTTGTTGTTCATTTATTGGTGAATAGGGCGGTTTTTGTTGTTCATTTATTGGTGAATAGGGCGGGTTTTGTTGCTCATTTATTGGTGGGTATCTGAAGTGAGTTCCTAAACCCGCCCCTACAATTGGGTCTAAATCCGCCCCTACAATTGACTGTTTACTGTTGACTTTTGTTACTTGGAAAAATGGCTGATGTCGATGATAAAGCTTTAAGACACTACCATCAGGTAAATCCCAAGTCTTCTGGAGTTGAAACTCTCCCCCTTGTTCAACATTCTCCACCATAGCCGCTTGCGCCTCAGGGACAGACCCTTGATCCCCTGTCTTCGTCACAAACCAAGAGAGCGATCGCGCATCCTGTTCAATCTGTTTCTCTCGTACCCCTACCTGACGCCCATACACCTGAAAATCCCGCAACGCCCCATAATAATTTAAATTGTGCTGATTAATTTCCGGAGTTGACGGTAATACACCTAAAGTTATCTGTAAATTCGGAGAAGTTTTGATAATTTCATCAATCACCTGATCCAGAGGAAAAGGTTGTCCCAAATAAGGAAAATGTTGAACACGCGGCGCAAGAACTTCAGTTAAAAAAGCACCGCCCAAAGGAAACAAATTCAGCCCCATTAACACAGACGCCAACCCCACCGTACCCCAGCGAACAGACTTACCCCAACCACCTTGCAATAAAACCAAACCCGATGCTAAAACTAACGAAAACACAGGCAACAATGGCAAAATATAACGAGCATCCTTATTCACATTCAGAGAACAAAAGAAATACCCCCCGACCCCAAACACAGCCAGCCAACCGAAAGACCAACCTAACCCACCCAACCCATATCCTTTCTGAAACCCTCTGCGCCCCTCTGCGTTAACCTCTGCGCCCCTCTGCGTTAAAAAAACATCCTCCCCTTCCCCACCCCAAACCCTCTCTTTTTTCCGCCAATAAAGAATCAAACCCACAATCGGGACAAGCAACAAAACCCACGACACCAAATAGGGTAAAATCTTCCCATAATACAGCCAAGCGTCTAACGTATTCAGCGCCGGATCACCCTCTGCGATCGCGGAATCTAACGTAGCTCGTTTCCCCGACGTTAAAATGAGTAGCCAGTTAGTGCGATACCAGGGATAAAATATAAACCAAGATACCAACAATCCCACGATTAACTGAACCAAACCTGCCCAATCTCGCCGTCGAATCGTCCCCGCGATAACCCAGATAATCGGTATAAATAGAAAGAATAGCGCCGTTTGCTTTACCATTAACGCTAATCCTAGGGATACGCCGAAAATTATTGCCCAGACTAGGGATTGAATCGTTCCCCTTTTTAAGGCAGAAATTAAAGGATATGATGCTTTATTTTCTTTTCTTATTGCTAATTGGTGATTGGATGGTGACTTAGCAATGACCGAGGTTAACCGTTGATTTCGCCAAACCGTGAGACAGAAAAAACTGAGAGTAACAACCGCCGTCAGCGGATAATCCAGCAGGAATTCTAAACGATAGCGATAGAGTCCCGGTAAAAGCACCGTTAATCCAGCCGCCCATAACCCAACCCGACGATTGAAAAGTTGAACACCTAAGCCATAAACTGAACCGATAAGAATCGCACTAAATAGTAACAAAACCAGCGTCGCTTGATCCGTTCCCCGACCAAAAAACTGTTGAATAATCGCCGTAGCGATATAAGTAAAAGGTGGTATCTTAGACGAAAGTTGCCATAAATTCGTCCACCATTCCCCAGAGAACCACTCAGGATGTTGTAAAGCTTGCCAATAATTTAACGAACCCGTTAAATAATCCGCCTGATCCCAAGCCGGGACAGAATTGTCAAGCACAAACCACAGGCGATCGCACAACGCGCTGGCTAGCCAAATTAGCCCCAGAATACCTAAATATTTGCGGTTCCCCGTTTTCCACCACTGTAATCGGTTGTTCATGGTTGATTGTTCATTGTCCAATAACCAGTAACTACTCACTATAGCGGAGTTTCTTAAGTTACCTTAGAGAGAAAGCTGTCATCTTAACTGGAATGGCACTGAAAATTTGCACTAGGAAATCGTCGAAACCGTTGATATATTGTAGGGTGGGCATTGCCCACCAGCATACCAGTCAGTGGCACTCATCTTAACCGAGGTGTGAGGATGCTACAACTCCCAGATGTAGTGCATCAGCGCTATCAGCTTCAACAAAAGCTGGGTCAGAATGCGAGTCGTCAAACCTGGTTGGCGATGGATCTCTCGGCGCAACCCAGCCAGCCAGTAATTCTCAAACTCCTCGCCTTTAATCCTCAGATGCAGTGGGAAGACTTGAAACTCTTTGAACGCGAAGCTCAAGTTCTCCAGCAGTTACAGCATCCTCGGATTCCCCGGTATCGAGACTATTTTTCCCTGGATAAGCAATCAGGAGGCGGTTTACCGTGGTTTGGTCTCGTCCAAGATTATATTCCCGGTGCTTCCTTACAACAATGGCTAGATCAAGGAAAACGCTTTACGGAGGCTCAAGTACGCCAGATTGCGACAGAAGTTCTGGAAATTCTCAGTTATTTGCACACTTTGAATCCACCCGTTCTCCATCGGGATATTAAACCCAGTAACCTGATTTGGGGAGAAGATGAACGGGTGTATCTCGTCGATTTTGGTGCAGTGCAAGATCAGACAGCGGTTGAAGGAGTAACCTTTACAGTCGTTGGTACGACAGGTTATGCGCCGTTAGAACAGTTTTGGGGTAAAGCTGTCCCCGCGTCTGATTTATACGCTTTGGGAGCCACCTTAATTCATCTTGCCACAGGTGTTGCTCCGGCTGATTTACCCCAACGTCAAATGCGGGTTCAATTTAGCCATTACACCAGCCTCAATTCTACCTTGGTTCACTGGATTGAAACCCTAACGGAGCCTGAATTAGAGCCACGCTATAGCAGTGCAAGTCAAGCGTTAGAAGACTTGAAATTTAATCGAGTTCGCCAGAGTTCCCCACCTGCTACCCGTCAGCCTGCACATTCACGGATTCGCTCTCAGAAGTCTCCTCAGCAGTTCCTGATTCAATTTCCCGCACGCGGCGGGTTATTAACAACGGCGATAACATTAGGGTTAGGGCGAATTTTGCGGAAAACTTTTCCCTTGTTTTTAGGCGTATTAACCATTGCCGAGGTCGTGATTTTATGGTACTCGAAACTATTCTTTAGTCAAGGAAATCCATTATTCTTTGTACTGCTAGCGCTAACGATTATTCTGGGTTGGTTGGGGACAATTGAATTCCGGGTGCTGAAGCAGCTAGAACCGGAACATTGAAACAATTAGAACAATCCCCTTCAAAGAAATCTTGATTCAAACCGAATCAACTCGTTGCACGGTAGCGCAAGAATTAACCGAACCGGAACGAGACTGGTTAGTTCAGGAAATCAAAGATTGGCTCAATGAATGATAAAGGATAACATTATGCTGAATCCCCAACAGATACTCAACGGACGGTATCAACTCAGACAACAGTTAGGACAAAATGCAGGGCGTCAAACCTGGTTAGCTGAAGACTTAGACACTCAACCACAGGAATTAGTTGTGGTAAAACTCTTGGCATTTAGTCCCCAAATGCAGTGGGAGGAGTTAAAACTATTTGAGCGAGAAGCCCAAGTTTTGCAACATTTAGACCATCCGAGAATTCCTCGCTATCGGGATTATTTTTCTATTGAGGAAACCGAATCCGAGTTACCCTGGTTTGGATTAGTCCAACAGTATATTCCCGGTTTATCTCTACGCCAACGGTTAGACCAAGGTCATAGTTTTAGTGAAACTGAAGCCCAAAAGATTGCCACAGATATTTTACCCATTCTCATCTATCTCCATGAACTTAGTCCACCTGTTTTGCATCGAGATATCAAACCAAGTAATTTAATTGTAGATGAGCAGGGACAGGTTTATTTAGTCGATTTTGGCGCAGTACAAGACCGAGCCAAGGCAGAAGGGGCAACGTTTACGGTAGTAGGAACCAGTGGTTATGCGGCTCCCGAACAACTGTGGGGACGAGCCGTGGCAGCGTCTGATTTGTATTCGTTGGGTGCAACGTTAATTCATTTAGTGACAGGGATAGCTCCGGCTGATTTACCTCAGCAGAATTTACGCTTACAATTTGCTGATAGAGTTAACCTGAATCCCCGATTTAGCTACTGGTTAGAAAAGTTAATTGACCCCGCCACAGAACAACGATTCAGTAGCGCTCGTCAAGCGTTAGAATTGTTGACAGCAGCAGTTGCTCCTGAAGCTTCGACAAGTCAGCCGTCGATTAATCTGGGAGCTGTTTTGAGTGTTATTGCTGTTGTGGTTGCCGTTGTCGCTGGTGGAATGAGTTTTTATTTTACTGTCGCAAATTATTTAACCAGTCAACAAATTAAAGCCAATGAATTGGAAGCAATAAAATACTTATCATCAATGAATCGCATACAGCAAGCCTATTATCTAGAATATAATAAATTTTCCAATTCGATTGAAGACTTAGGACTTGGTATTGAAACCAAAACAGAAAATTACACATATTATACTCGCCATGTTACCGTTAATAGTCCGCTTTTTGCAGCTATACGATATAACAATACAGATTATGTTTTATTTAAGCGTGAAAAAAATCAAGCATCGAACTCTCCTTCGTATGAGCATGAGCAAGTCGTCAATTATGCAATATCTCGCCAGGATAACTTGAGAAGCTATGTAGGATTTGTATTTCAGACAGTGCTTAACATAAGTATCCACGATGAGATCACATCTTCCATATTATGTAAAGCAGACAATCCAGGTACTATCTATCCTGCCATCCCAAATGATGAAACGGGTCACTTAGCTTGTGCTCCTGGTACAAGCGAGGTTGAATGAAACTATTGATAGATAGCACGTAGACAAGACAACGACACGACTGATTTGATTTCAGGAAACAAACCATGAAACGAGATGAGGTACTAGCCATTCTCGCCGCACATCGAGAACAATTACAGGACATGGGAGTAAAATCACTGAATTTGTTTGGCTCAGTCGCACGAGATGAGGCTGATGCAAATAGTGATGTAGACTTTTTGGTAGAGTTTAATCGACCAGGGGGGTTGTTTCAACTATTGAAAGTGCAGTATTATTTAGAAGATATTTTAGGGTGTGCTGTGGATTTGGGAACTCAGGAAGCGTTGAAAGAACATTTGCGAGAACCTGTACTTAAGGATTCAATTCGTGCCTTCTAGAGATTGGCGGCTACGCATTCAAGATATTCTACAATCCATAACTGGAATTGAGCAACGTACAGCCAACATAACCTTTGAGGAGTTTCAAAGTAAGGAAACCATTGTTAAAGCAGTTCTCTATGATTTTGTTGTGATTGGAGAAGCAACTAGAACTATACCTGATGAAATCCAGAACCTCTATCCGGATATCCCTTGGCGTCTGATGGCGGGGATGCTAAATGTTGTCACTCACGAATATTTTCAAATTGATCTAGCCAGAATTTGGGAAACCATTCAAGATGATCTACCTCGATTAATATCCCCCTCTCCCCGCTCCCCTCTCCCCGGCGTGGGAGAGGGGCTGGGGGTGAGGGGTTCAGCTTAAGTTGACACCAATGCCCGCTTGTTTTTCATGAACGATTGGAATCCACTCAATTTGCTCGGGTCGCCCTATATCGGCATGATACAGTTAAACAAGTGAAATAGATTTTACGTTTTTTTGAGGTGCAAGGCTAATCCATCGAATTAAATATTAAATCGAAGAGTTAAGTGATTTTATCATCTTAACATGGGAAATACCCGCTTCATCAAACCTCTCTCCCTCTGGTACAAAGCCGAGTTTTAGATAAAGCGATTTCACGTAATCTTGGGCGTGAATAACCACTGTATTGATTTGCTGGTTGGCTGCCATGTTGAGGGCTTCTTCCATCAATGTATTACCGATTCCTCGTCCTCGGAAATCCGACAAAACAGCAAGGCGTTCAATTTTAGCCGTTTGATGATCCAAATATCTCACCCTGACGGTTCCCACAGCCTGATTCTCGACATACGCCAGAATATGATCGGCAGTTTCATCTTTGCCATCCAAATCCAAGGCTGGATCAACGCCCTGTTCAATGTGAAAAACCGAGCGTCTTACCCCTTGAATAGCGGCTGAATAGTCTTTATAGTTAACAGACTTGAACGTGATATGGCTCATCGGAAAAATTGAGTAAAGGGCGACCCGAGCAAATTGAGTACACGCCGTTGTTAATTAATGAAAGCGGGTCGCCCCTACAGGATCTAATTCTGCAAGAATTGAATAAGTTGTTCCAATTTCGACCAAGCCGCCCCACTTTTGAGAATATCCTTTGCCTGTTCAATCCCAGCTTGGTGATCCTCCAACGCCACAACCCCAGCCACTTGCAGCGCTAACGAAGTATTTAATGCCACCACATCCTGCTGGGCGGCGGTTCCTTTCCCCTGTAAAACATGGGTGAGAATGTCCACATTGTCCGCCACATCACCGCCACGCAATGCCCCTGTGGGTGCTGACGTTAAGCCAAACTGTTGCGGATTCAGCGTAGACAGTCGCACCCCACCATCGGATAAAAGTGCCAAGTCGGTTTCGTCAGCCAATCCCGCTTCATCCAGGTTTTCTCGTCCATGGAGGACAATTCCTTGCTGAATTCCCATTTGTTTTAACGCATGGGCAACTGTTGACACCACGTTAGCATCAAATACGCCAATCACTTGACCGGTGGGGCGCAAGGGATTGACTAGCGGTCCTAATAAATTAAATACCGTCCGCACCTTCAGGGTTTGTCGCAATGGGGCTACGGCTTTCATCGCCGGATGCCATCCCCGGGCAAAGAGAAACGTCACGCCCACCTCATCCAATGCGGACTGGACTTTTTCTGGTGGGGCAGATAAATTGACGCCCAACGCCTCCAAAACATCGGCAGAACCCACTTTCGAGGAGGCGGAACGGTTCCCATGTTTGGCAACCCGCACACCCGCCGCCGCCGCGACAAAAGCTACAGCCGTCGATATATTAAAGGTGGATGCACCATCGCCGCCTGTGCCACAGGTATCAATAACTGGTGTTTTATGGTCAATGGTGTCCTGCTGTAAGGATTGCTCCTGCAAGACTTGAGCCATTCCTGCCAATTCCGATGGAGAGACGCCTTTTGCCTGAATCGCAGCCAGAATCGCTCCCGATAAAACTGGCGGAATGTCCTCATTTAGCCATCCCTGCATCAGTTGTGAGGCTTGGTCACGGGATAATGATTGTCTGTCGAGGATCTGTTGCAGCAGGTTAGACCAGTTGATAGGAGTTTGGATCATGGGTTGATGTTTATCTGGAAAACTAGGAGCTTGGTTAATGGCGGCTATGAAAAAGTGTAATATCGTACCGGATATTATGATGGAGGATAATTACTGGAGTCTAAATAATCTAAACAAATATAAAGAAAGTTTTATTAGAGTACAAGCGTTCACATCCGCCCCCTGCGACCCTGCACCTTTACAGGTTCAATCGCAAACGTTTCCACCTCCTGAATGTTATCATGGGCATTCAAAAACCTGACGGCAGGTTAACTTGGTTTAGCGTTAACTCAAAACCCTTGTTTCCTTCCAACCTCACCCGACCAAATCCAGCTAGAACCTCTGTTGTGGACACTCCATCCAAACCTGTTGAGGCACAGCTAAATGAACGTGAAGACCGCTTCCGCGCTAGCTTTGAGCAAGCGACAGTTGGCATCAAACACCTATCGACGGATGGCAAAGTCATTCAGGTCAACCCCAAATTTTGTGAGATTGTTGGTTATACCCGTGATCAAGTTCTCACCTGCACCTGGCAAGACCTAACTCACCCTGATGACTGGGCAAGCGATCGCGCGATAATGGAGTTACTCTTAGCGGGGACTCTAGACTGTCACTGCCAACAAAAGCGCTACCGACACCGAGATGGCAGCATTGTCTGGGTGCAAATTACCCTATCCTTAGTGCGAACGCCTCAAGGAGATCCGAAATACTTTTTGCTCGTCGTTCAAGATGTGAGCGCCCGTCAAACGGCTGAATCGGCGTTGCAGCCAGAAGAACCCTGGCGCGAAAAAGCTCGCCGCGAATCCTTGCTCAATCGCCTCTCGACGCAAATCCGCAATAGTTTAGACATAGATACGATTCTGGAAACAACGGTACTGGAAATCCGCCAGCTATTGCGAATCGATCGCTGTCAGTTTATCCGATATCATACTGAGCAGACGCCGGCTTATTGGAAAGTTGTCACAGAAGATCGAGAGTCTCAGCTTCCCGATTTGACAGACTGCTATTGGGCGGATACCAATACCGTTCTCACGCAGCAGATATTACATCTGGACATTGTGCGGATTGATACCGTTGAAACGGTGAGCGATCCATTATTGCAGGAATTTATGCGATCGCTCGACTATCAGTCTCTCTTGCTTATCCCCCTGGAAACCCCGTCCGGAATCACCGGGATTATTAGTTGCAGCCACACTCAGGAGACTCGCCCTTGGACAGATAGCGAAGTTGAACTCCTGCAAGCGGTGATTAGTCAACTGCTCATGGCGCTCCAACAAGCTGAACTTTACGCCGCTAGCTGTCGAGCCACAGAACACGCCCGCAAACAAGCCGCCCAATTATCAAAAACACTCCACAACTTGCAGCGCACCCAATCCCAGTTGATCCAAAGCGAAAAAATGTCCAGTTTGGGTCAACTCGTGGCAGGTATTGCTCACGAAATCAATAATCCGGTCAATTTTATTTATGGCAATCTGATTTATGCCCAAGAATATTACCAAGACCTCATAGCGCTGGTGCAACTTTACCGCACCGCTTATCCTAATCCTCCAGCCGTTATTAAAGAGCGGATAGATAGCATCGATTTGGACTTTATTTTAACCGACTTTGCCAAACTTCAATATTCGATGAAAGTTGGCGCTGAACGGATTCGGGAAATTGTGCAATCGTTGCGGACGTTTTCTCGTTTAGATGAGTCGGGGCGCAAGACAATAGACATTCATTCGGGTATTGAAAGTGCTTTGATGATTTTGCAATATCGGCTCAAGGGGAATCCGGGAGCAGCAGGAATCTGTATAATTAAAGAGTATGAAAATTTACCGCCAGTCGATTGTTGGCCCGGACAGTTAAATCAAGTTTTCATGAATATTTTGACGAATGCGATTGACGCGATCGAGGACAAGGAAAATTGCGATTCGTCTCAAACTGAGGCGGAGTTTTCCCAGGATACTGTCTTATTTTCACCAACGATTACGATTCGTACAGGTCTTAGTCAAACGGACTCCGCACACCCCTCAATAACGGATGGTTTAACCGAGGAACACTCCAGGGGAGAAATGGATAATTCTGAACCGGACAATCATTATATTTGTATCCGCATTGCGGATAATGGAATCGGGATGAGTCCGCAGACCAAAAAACGGCTATTTGACCCCTTTTTTACGACAAAACCTGTAGGCTTAGGGACGGGGTTAGGGTTGGCGGTTAGTTACCAAATTGTTGTTGAAAAACATGGCGGTAAGCTGTGGTGTAATTCAACTCCTGAACAAGGGGCTGAGTTTGTGGTTGAGATTCCTATACGACAACCGCCGCACAAGCAGTGATTGGGGAAAATTGAGTTTATTAATTTCCGACCAAGAACTAATGCTCTTTAACTAATAACGCTACAGCATAAGCCGCTATACCTTCTTCCCGCCCCACAGGTCCTAATTTTTCATTCGTGGTGGCTTTAATCCCAATTTGATCCGGTTGTAAGTCGAGAGTCGTGCTGATCCGATCGCGCATGGTTTTGATATGAGGCTTCAGCTTAGGACGTTCGGCGACGATGACGGAATCAATGTTGCTGATCTGCCAACTGTGCGATCGCACTAACTCATTCACCTGACTTAATAACTCTAGACTATCCGCTCCTGCCCATTTTGGGTCAGTGGGGGGAAAATAATGACCTATATCGCCGAGACTCAATGCGCCTAGCATGGCATCCATAATCGCATGGGTGAGGACATCTGCATCACTATGTCCTAGCAATCCCAATTCGTGGGGAATGTTTACACCCCCCAGAATCAAAGGGCGTCCGTTTCCCAGTTTATGGATATCGTAACCGTTCCCAATACGGATATTCATGGCTTTTTCCCCAAGGTTAATCTAAATCAAGTTATGTAAACAACCCTCAAACCCTTACATAAACGTAGCTTGCTTCTCGCGACAGCGAATTCTCCACCGTTCACTTTAATTGTCCCCACCTACTTAATCTCTAGTCGCTGTTTTCTTTATCAACGCTTTAACTAACCGATTCCTTTTTAAGCAAACAGTAAAATTTTACCATTTTTTCTCAAAAATACGCCTCAATCCCTTCAATTTTCTTAAGAGTAAGCTATTCTCAATAGTAAGAGTAACCACTCCCGCTTAAATCTAAATAAGCATTCAACCTAGTTTAAGTTTGTCTGCTTATAAATTTTATCGCCGTTGAATTGCGCCAGACGCTGAAACCGTTAACGACGATTTATTCTCCGTTTCTCGGAACCAGCCATTTTATCTGGAAATTGCTCATTGTACTCACGCTAACTCTCCTATGAAACTGCAAAACCATCGAATTCCAGAAGAGCAAGCCGAAGACGTTTTGACGCGAGCTGCTCAACTCTATGCCCAGCACAACCAAAGCTATTCGGTACAAGAGCTAATTGATGCTGGAACCGAAGCCCAAATTCCATCAGAGTTTATGGAAGAGGCAATTCACCAGATTGAGCTAGAAAACATCCAAGCAGAAGCTCAACTCCGAAAAGCTAAACGTGGTAAACCTTTAGTTATGGGGGTCGCGATCGCACTTCCGGTGATCATCGCCCTTGGTGTAGCCGGATGGTTGTTACAGAGAAATAGTGTAACCAACGCCGCCGTCAGTCAGTCAGCCCAAACCGAAGCGGCGATATCCCCACCCACTACTGTCAGTGATGCCAATGTCGCACCCAGTAACTTCAAATGTGCGGGCTTAACCATCAACGGCGCTGATTTGAGTGGCAAAAATCTCAAAGGTGCCGATTGTACCAATGCCGATTTAGCCAATGCGAATTTGGCAGGAGCCAATCTCGAAGGGGCAAATCTAAGTCATTCTAACTTAGAAAATGCTAATCTAAATGGCGTTAATCTCAACGGGGCAGATTTAGCTGGAGCGAATTTGGCAGGAGCCAACCTAGACGGTGCTAACCTGGAAGGCGCGAACCTGAGCAATACCGATTTAAACAATGCCAATCTCAACAACGCCACTATCACAGGAACAGATATGGCGGGAGCTAACTTAGACGGGGCGAACTTGAATAATGCTCAACAATAAGCGGTTCGCCGTAACGGGAGCATCTTGCTCCCCCAACTTCCAGACGTAGCATGCCTAGTTTCTACATTAGACGTAGCATGCTACGTTTCTACATTGCTCCCCCAGCTTCAAGAGCTCCCCTTACCGAGGTTGCCAAATGTTCTCTAGCAACTGTTGTAGATTGGCTGATTTGTTAGAGTTTTTTAAAGATAAACTAAAACAGATCTCAGTGAATCTACATACCGTAACCTCAACATGATGAAAGAACTTGACCTGAAAAAGACCATTGACGTACTCAACACCATTATGGAGTTTGAGTTGGCTGGTGTCGTGCGTTACACTCATTACTCCTTGATGATCATTGGTCCCAACCGAATTCCGATTGTCAACTTTTTTAAGGCACAGGCTAGTGAGTCTCTGCTCCACGCTCAACAGGTGGGAGAAATTATCACAGGCTTAGAAGGTCATCCCAGCCAAAAGATTGCGCCCATCGAGGAAACTTACCAACATTCTGTGCAGGATATCTTACAGGAAAGCCTTAATCATGAGAAAAAAGCCTTAGATCTCTATAAAGACCTTCTGGATATCGTGGAAGATGCTTCCATCTATCTCGAAGAATTTGCCCGGGGTCAAATTGGCCAGGAGGAAATGCACAACATAGAGATTAAGAAGATGATGCGTGATTTTAGCTTAGGGGTTACTGAATAAGTAAGCTGTTCGGCATTTAAACCTTAATATCAATAATAGGGAAATCCTTGTAGTGCGAGCATCTTGCTCGCTACTAATACCCAATTTAAATGCATGACAGCTTATTGTGGTGAGGGGAGGAAACAGGGAACGGGAAATAGGAGGAATGGGGGCTGTGGCATTTCTCGGATTCCTGAATTCTTCCTCAGCTGCACCGGGTATTGCTGCCCATGAACTGACCGGGTTAGAAACAGGAGATCTCTACCAAAACGGAGGGAGTTCACCTGGATTTAGCAGTTTACCGCCAGTCCGACTACGTAGGTGCGTCCCTATTACGGCATTAAAACAGTTAATACTTTATCCTTATACATATTTTTGTGAGCGATCGCATCAGGTGGCATCCCGTTTTCGTAAAGAAAAATGTGGGATATAGACAGCGAGTCATTGAAGCCTCTACCATTGGTCTAATCGTCTAACCTGAGCAACCGTATCCTTGTCTGCCGTGGGTCAACGGTGGATCAAGTTGAGCTGGAAAATTTTAGGGGTAACCCAACCTAAAAGGTATCCGGGCGGGTTGCTATTGCTGTTGAAGAATAAAGCTTCTTGTTCCAAGCATAGATTAATATGAAGAAAATTTTCTCCCGTCGCAGCTTATCTCGCCAAGTTCGTGAAGAAGCGGCTGAAATTGCCTTTTTACGCTCCCATCCTGACCATTTAAATAATGGTGAGGAGTCGGCGTATCGGAACGCTGATAACGAACTCAGTTACATTGCCAACTATTCCAAAGGTTTACCCCATAACGATTTAGGTGAAGTAGACCAAAAGGCTTACAGCCTATTCCTCAAAGCCTTGTGTAGTGGCAATCCTGACGATTTTGAGGCAATACCACGGGGCTGTACTCGCGGCAAATCTGAGTTATCCGAATCCAGTTCCGAGGAAAAGAAACGCCTGGGTTGTCGTCGATTGATCAATCCACAAGCCGCGTTAGCCTTTGATTTAGAAGGACCCGATGCTCAGTCAGTCACGATTCGCCCTGCTCCCCGTATCGATGGGGCAGAAAATGCTTGTGAAGCCATCGAACTTTACTGGATGGCGCTATTACGAGAAGTGAATTTTACCGACTTTCGCGATAACTGCGACATTGAAAAAGCTGCGGAAGAACTCTCAAACTGCTCGGATTTCCGGGGACCGAAAGAAGAGGGTAAGGTGACACCGGATGTCATTTTTCGAGGGTCTACGCTGGGAGATGTGGTGGGTCCTTTTATCTCGCAATTCCTGCTCAAAGATATCCAATATGGCACGCTGACCATTAACCAACGCCAACGGACGGTTGTTCCCAACAGCGACTTTATGACCGATTATAAAATGTGGTTGGCGGTGCAAAATGGCTTTGATTTCAGTGGTCAGGATAAATTTGATAAAGTGCCGCGCTATATCCGGAATATGCGGGATTTAGGCAATTATGTGCATTTCGATGCCCTCTATCAAGCCTATTTGAATGCTTGTTTGATTTTATTGGATATGGGCGCACCGTTTGATCGGGGGAATTTCTATATCACGTCAGAGAATCAGGATGGGTTTGGTACGTTTGGTGGACCGCATATCCTCAGTTTAGTCACAGAAGTGGCGACGCGAGCCTTAAAAGCGGTTTGGTATCAAAAATGGTTTGTGCATCGGCGGCTACGCCCTGAAGCCTTTGGTGGACTGATTCACAATCATTTAACGGGACGGGCGGAGTATCCAATTCATCCAGAGATTCTCAATTCTCAGGCACTTAAAGCGATGTTTGATAAAAATGGTAATTATCTGCTACCGCAAGTGTTTCCCGAAGGATCACCGACTCATCCGGCTTACGGTGCGGGACATGCGACAGTGGCGGGGGCTTGTGTGACGATGTTAAAGGCGTGGTTTGATGAGTCTTATCAGATACCAAAGCCAATGGTGCCGAATCAAGATGGGACGCAGTTGGTGTCTTACATTCCCTATAGTGGACCCGGTACAGAGGTTCTCACCGTAGGTGGTGAGTTGAATAAGCTAGCCGCAAATATTTCCATTGGTCGCAACATGGCAGGTGTACACTGGCGGACAGACTACACCGAATCGGTAAAATTAGGAGAAGCGATCGCGATCGGAATTTTGCAGGAGCAAAAGCTGACGTATAACGAGGATAGCTGTTTCTCGCTGACCAAGTTTGATGGTACAGCAATTACCATCTAAATTTGAATAGCAGCATCAGAATTTAGTAGAGACGTTGCATGCAACGTCTCTTGTCCCCAGTTATTTGCCCACTACTCTAGTTGTTATAGTTGACCGCCACTTGGTATAATCTTCCCCAACCTGCCATGCTGACAACCACCAACCGCCTGACTCTTGAAGAATACTTGAAGTATGACGACGGGACAGACACTTGCTATGAACTGGTTAATGGAGAGCTAGTCCCGATGAGCTTGGGTACTGGAAAACATGGAGCCATTTTAAAATTCTTGGAACGCATCTTTGATAACCAATGCGCTCAAGTAGGACAAGAATGGACAGCCTTGGCTGGAGTCGTCGGTGTGCGTTCTCCCCGCGCTGGTCGATGGGATACCGTTCGTATTCCCGATGTCGTTGTGATTCCCCTAGAACAGTGGCGTAACCTGCAAAATCGCGAAGCCGTTATTGAGTTAAATGAACCCCCACCTCTACTCGTTGTTGAAGTCGTCAGCGAATCGACGAAAAGCACCGACTATCGTGCAAAACGAGCCGAATATAGCGTTTTAGATATTCCTGAATATTGGATTTTTGATCCTCTAAATGCTAAAGTCACGGTTCTCACGTTAGTCGAAGGTTGGTATGACGCGGTGGAGTTTGTTTGCAGCGATTTGATTCAATCGGGGATATTTCCTCGCCTCGAACTTACGGCTGAACAACTATTAGGTGGTAATGTTTAATTCAGCCTGATCATTTCTTTGTAACATTACTGCCACGACTGTTTAGTTTGAATATATTATACCGCGATCGGCAGGTGTAGAGATGGTGTTTGATAATCTTTGTTTGGCTGATCTAATCTGCAATCAGGCGATCGCTCAAAATTGGCTTATCTGTTACATCCGCTACCAAATGCGCTGCTATTTTCTAACCGCAGAAAATGTACCATTCCGGACTGATCCCCTGCTAAAATCGTTATCCCATCTGGTGCTACAGCATAGCAATTTAACCAAGTATCTCCAGTGAAACTAGTAATCAATTTTTTA
The DNA here is from genome assembly GCF_040222985.1 of Coleofasciculus sp. F4-SAH-05. Lineage (NCBI taxonomy): Bacteria > Bacillati > Cyanobacteriota > Cyanophyceae > Coleofasciculales > Coleofasciculaceae > Coleofasciculus > Coleofasciculus sp. F4-SAH-05. The sequence goes on along the minus strand of NZ_JAVKBY010000121.1, from coordinate 41,477 downwards.
GTTTCCCAATCAAATATTTTTATTGTACCAGATACAATATATATTTCCCATTTTCTAGGTGGATCAACTACTATTGTCTTTCTCCAGTTTGCAAAACCGTTTTGGGTATAAATTATTTTTTTTGTTTCGAGTTCCCAATAAATAGTTTGATTCATCGAACTAGAAATTATATGTTTACCATCTGGTGTGACTTTCACATGCCATACATAGTCAGTATGCTCTGTAAAAGTAAAAGCCTCCTCTCCGGTTTCTAAATTCCAAATCTTGACTTTCATGTCTGCTGAACCTGAAATTAATTGCTTACCATCGGGTGTAACTGCTATAGCATTTACATGACGGGTATGACCTTTAAAGGTTTTTAGGTTCTTTCCTGTTTTTAAATTCCAGGATTCAATGTTGCCAGAACGCAACCCAGCAATCACTTGCTTACCATCTGGTGTGACGACCAAATCATGTACGGAATTTCTAAAGTTATTAACATCTGTAAATGTATTTAATTTTTTTCCATTTTCTAAATTCCAGACTTTAATGTAACCATCCTCTGAACCAGAAATTGCTCGTTGACCATCCGGTGTCACTGTAATGGTTTTGATCGCCTCTATACGTTCATTCTGAATCAAGATTTTTTTTGCTTTAACGGCTTCCAAATCCCAAATTTTTATCGTCTGGTCACTTGAACCAGATATCAAATGTTTGCCATCTGGTGTCATAACCAAAGAAAATATCGCACCAACATGACCGTTCCAAGTGACAAGCTCTTTTTTCGTATTCAGATCTAAAATCTGGATAACACCGTTTGCTAAGCCAGAAATTAGTAACTTACTATCGGGGGTTACTGTCAGAGTACTTACCGATGATCCTACCCGTTCTATTTCTGGACAGAAAGTAAAAATATGTTCTCTTGTTTCTAGATTCCAAATGATCGTGTCAATTCCAGCAGAAATTAGATATTTTCCATCCGGGCTGATCGCTATATTTTCCAGAAACTCCGTATTACTCCATAACGTAAAAACTTCTGTTAGATCTGCCAAATTCCAGCCTTTTATAGTGTCACAAGGAAAGTGTTTGATAGGTTGCTCCTCTAATCCAGAAGAGATTAGCAACTTATCATCTGGAGTGATAGAGACAATTTTTACTCTATCTGTATGAGCCTTTATTGTTTTTATATTTTTTCCGTTTTCTAAATCCCATAGTTTAATAGTCTTATCCCATGAACCAGAAATTAACCGCTTGCCATCTGGCGTAACTGCGACAGATACGACAGCATCTGTATGACCTTCAAGAGTCAAAATTTCTCTTCCTGTATTGACATCCCAAACTTTGATTGTTTTATCTGATGAACCAGAAATTACTCGCTTACTATCTGGTGTCAGTGCTATGGCATTTACCCATTCGCTATGACCTGTCAAAGTTAGTAGTTGCTCTCCTGTTTGAAAATTCCAGATTCTAATACTGTGATCAAGTGAGCCAGAAATTAATTGTTTGCCATCGGGTGTGACGACAATAGAACTTATTGAACTCCTGTGACCTTCAAAAGTGCGTAGCAACAGCTTGCCAGGAGGGTGTAAGCTAGGAGTCATAGGACGCAGCCAGGGTTCTATTGGCTGCACTTGTTCCAGTATCGCCCGAATTTCTGGCATATCAAACACCATCAACCGCCCCATCAATTGCCCAGCCAGTTGCGTTTTGTCTTTATCCAGAACGTGCGCTGACAGCCGAATTGCCCCTTGAATCAGTCTGGGAATTTCCGCCTTCTCCCCAGAAATCAGGACTTTAGGCTCAAAAGCTAGGTCATAATCCTCAATTAGCTCTTGTAACTTGATCTCAGGATGAGAAACCTTAGCTTCAATGAAATCAAAGTCAGTCAGTAACTCAAACAAACGGTGAGCCTGACCAGACTGCGCCAGCAATTGTGGTCGCGTCTGTAACCTGTACAGCCGACTGCCTGCGGGTAGGCGGTTTAACGATTCAGCTAACTTCCCCATGACCAACCGCCCCTCGCTACCTACTATTTACCATCATTTCAATAATTCCCTGAAGCGTTATCCCCGCACGCTTCACTGTCTTCTCATTCCGCAGAAAATCCCGGAAGCTGCTATGATACAGGCTATAGAATGTTTGTCGGTACTTTTCCTCTTCCCGTAAAAACTGTATCCATTCATCAAGTACCGCTTGCACCCTCACCGGTAGTCCTTTTTCTTCCTCACCATCAGCGTCGAGAATTGCCACAATTTCCTCAAAGGGGATAGGTATAGGAGATTCTGACAGGATATAGACAATTTTGATTTTAAACAGGGGCTTGTCATTCATGCCCATGCGTTCCCAGTGTTTGTAATAGTAGTCTTGCAAACCACTGGGTAAACCCCGAATCTCTAATTTTGGATATGCGCCTTTTTCAATGTCATCCAATACATAGCGCAGATACATGAAGTTTCCTTCGCTCTTTTCAACCAATGTCGAGACAAATTCCTCTTCATTAGCACCCCGACTTTGAATCCACTGCCGAATAGATACGGATACCGAAGCCCCTACCCCATTGATGCGCTGTCGAATATAAGCTTCTACGTCTTCTTGGTTTCTTGCCGGATACTGCATCACGTCAAAAAGCCGCTTATTATTCACCCGCAACGGTAGTTGGTCAGGTGGTAACGGTCGTTTTGTGACAATTAAATAGACATTATCGGGCAAATCTTCAGGTAGGTAAAGGACGTTAGCACCCCGACTCTGGCTACTCAAGTCAACTTCATCCAAAGCATCAACGGCAATGACCAATCGTTCATTTGACTTCAGTTTCCCTGTCGCTTCAGTGAGTAGGTTTTTGAAAAAATTACTATTACACGTATTTTCGGGTTGGATGTCTTGAGAGTGAGATAGTTCGTAATCTTGAATAAGCTGGATACAGACACTCCGGAGGAATTGTTCAGCGCTGGTTATCCCTTCATTGCGCTGGTTGAAATAGACAATGCAATCATTCCGCCGCACAAATTCTGCCAGGATAGAACTTTTGCCCATCCCCGGTTCGGCTTCGATAATAAAGTAGCCTTTACGCTGCTGCTGGAAAAATTCCTCAATGGCATCAAAGACAAATTCCCGCCCGACAAATCCCTTCGTCTTATCCTCAACAATCCACCGGAAATCATCGGGAACAGGTAGTTGACGTACTGATAAAGCCGCCATTTGATGCTTGAGGCGTTCCAAAGACTCCTTAATATCTCCCATATCGCGCACCACATCCCGCGCCAAATTCTGCAAGGAGTGAGTTAAATCCTTTACCGTCACCTGCTGCGTTTTCAAATTAGCATTAATCTGAGTTAGCAATTGTCCCTGAATCATCTCCCGCAGTACCGGATTCGTCTGCATCTCCACTGCAAAACAGGCACACATCCGTTCAAACAAGCCCACTTGGGGAGTTACAGCCTTGGTTTGGTAAAGTGCGATCGCATTCTCCTGCTGTAAAATTACCTTAAGTTGCTGACGTACCACCTGAACCGTATCCCCAACCAACGCCCCATCTGGGGTTAACAGGGAGTCAATATCAGCCACAGGTGTCACCGCTAATTCGCCAAATTCCCCCAATTCCAGCTTCTGTAAATCCGCCTTTAGCCGTTTTAACTTGTGGTCTAGCCAACTTACCTCATTTTTGTACTGAGGTGGACAATCCCAAATACTTTTATTCTCACCAATCAATTCACGCAGACACTCTTCCACCAAACTTTGCTGCGCCAACAAAAACGCCCGCCCCACCGCCGTTTGTATCGTCGGCGTCTCCCCAGGTTTCAGGCGATTCATCATCCTGATTAAAGTATCCAACCCCAAATCCGCCTTATTCCCAATAATCCCCGATAGGGCGGCGACAAAAACAAACCCTCCTAACCCGGTAATCAATTCCATCCCATCAGTCTCCTATCCCATAGCCTTAACCTCTATCTTGACATTGACCCAACCGCCATCCTCTAGGATATGTCCAGTAATAGCCATTCGTGGCAAGTAAAACATAGAGACATTCCCCCCGAAAGCCTCTCAATTATCAACCCAAGTTTATCTCTCCATACTCAGGACTTACGCAGCTACACCACAGATGGTATTGACTTATCCCCCGGTTAAAACGCGGGGGATTCTAAGAGGATACTACGGGACGGGCTAAAGCCGCGTCCCTTCGTTTGGTCTTCTTAGAGTTCCAGAGGAAAACTCTGGATGGCGCAGTCAAAAACGCCCTACAGACCTTGGCTAGGTCAAGACCTAGCTGTATCTCTACTTTGCGGAGGATATTGGCAGCACCGTTAGCATCGGCGTTGACGAATTCTCCATTTTTGGTGCGGTACATTCCGCGCTTTACTCGCTTCCCGCTCGGTATCCACCCTTCCGGCTTGGAGCCGAATACAGGTAGAGGATCGTTGTCGAGAAAACTAGCTTTAGAGGTGTAGCTTTCTTCAGTTTCTACGAACTGAATTCCGTATTGCTCACACAGTTGCTCAATCCTGTTTTTGAGACGAGCGGTAGGAATCTGAACGAATTCTTGGTTCGTCTTTTTCCCTAACTCAATCCCGTCTTTATTGCGTCGATTCCAACCGAAAACGACTGTTCCAATTCGATGTTGAAGGCAATGGTTGATAACGACACGAGCGGCTTTGTTAACTGCATCTCTCATTTGCCTATTGCGCCTTTCTGTGAGAGAAGCTAGTTCTTCATTCCAAAATCCTTCAGCTTTTCCCAACTTAATGGTTGCAACCCGCTTGTTGTAGAACTGGTTAAGACTCTTTAGCTTGCGTCCATCAACGATAAAGCTGGTCTCTACGTTAGAGACACAGGTCATCCAGTTGTCAAGTCCGGGGTCGATTCCTAGAACTCTTGAGGAATCTACATCTGCTGTTACAGAGGGCAGGAGGTAGACAAACTCAGCATAGAAGCAACCGTTGCGGGGGAGGATTCTCAACTCTTTAATGTCTTTGAAGTTGACGCTTCGGCTCCGCTCAGCGTCAACACCGAGCGGAGTCGAGGTGTTGAGGTTAGATGGCTTATGAATGAAGAAATCCGCTATCTTGAACCATGTCTTGACCAGCTTTCCTAGCGGTATTCTGATTCGACCATCTTTAATCTTCAAAGCCTGCTTAGGATAACTGACAGCAGAAAGACCACCTTTCTTTTAGGCAGTCTAGGCTGATCAGCCATCTTTCCTTTTCTGAACGCCTTCATCAACCCACCGAAGGACTTAAAAGATTCGCTAACTGTTCTTAGCGCTTGTTGGGCTGCTTGAGAGTAGAGAGCTTGGAAGTGTTTGTTGTTTTTGTACTCCTTTTCTAAGTCATATTTGCCGATAATTCGCCGACGTTTAAACCAGATTTGACGAGCATAATAAATGCCGCAGTTCATTAAGTTATTCGCTTCAGTGCAAATAAACTCTAGAACGGCGGCTAGCTCTTTATCTGGATTTAACAATACTTGCTGACAACCGTACAAGAATATCACCTCCCTGTTTAGGGTTCTATTATATCACTTGAGGAAATTACTGGCGTGGCACACCTTAATTGGTGGATTAGCATTGTAGGGGCGTATGGCGTGCGCCCGGTTTAAACGTCAAATCTATTCCACAATTTTAGCTGTGTCAGTCCATTACTGCGGGATTTATCCCGCAGTCTTTACGAATCGCTCGGTTTCATCCCTTGGATGAATCGCCAGGGCTTTCACCATCGCTAATCCTGTAAAGGTGCGTTACGCTTCGCTAACACACCCTACACATAGAGTCTTTGCGTAAGTCCTGCATACTGATAAAACTTGCACACCAACCGCTAACCCCTCTGCGTTCCTCTGCGCTTTCCCTCTGCTACCTGTAGCGTTAAAAAAATACCCTATCCCCCCATCCCCCTGCACTAATAATGTGTCCCCGACTTACGATGATGCACCGCCGTTACCCCCTCCGATAACACCTTGCCATTCGTCACCACCCCATAAATCAACCAATGATCCCCACATTCCATCCGATTATCCACCGTACATTCCACATACGCCAAAGCATCGCTAAGAATCGGACAACCATTTTCACCATCCTCCGTCGCCACCCCCGCAAATCTGTCTTCCCCTGGGGCAAAGGGTTTGAGGAAATGCTTCATTAACCCCAAATGCTTCCCTTCCTCTAAAATATTCATCACAAATTGATCACCCTGATACAATAACGACTCAATCGCCCGGTCTTTCGCCACCGCAATCGTTAACCCTGGTGGAGTAAACGTGGCTTGGGAAATCCAATCTGCTAACATCGCCCCCGTCAGTTCTCCTTGCTTCGCCGTAATAATACAAAGTGACCCAATTAACCGCCCCACAGCCTGTTCAGTTCGGGCAACTTGGGCATCACTGACGGGTTGGCGGGATGTGCGGGATTTCTTGGCTTTCTTCAGGGCTTGGGCAAAATCCGTTCCCGCTTCTTCGGCGTATTTCAGTGTGGCTTCAGTAGGTTTAAATTTGACCCGAATCGTCTCAAAGCCAAACTTATACCCCGCATCCTTAAACTTATTTTCAATCAGGTCAATTGCTTCACCACTCCAGCCAAATGACCCAAAAACCCCCGCCAGTTTGGTTTTCGTCGCCGTGGATAAAACAATCCCCAAAGCGGTTTGAATCTGGGTGGGTGCATGACCCCCTAACGTCGGAGAACCCATAACAAACCCCTCCGCCTTTTCCACAGCAGCGCGAATCTCCTCCGGGTCAGCGATTTCGCAGTTAATCGATTCTACACCAACTCCAGCCTTAGTCATCCCCCGTGCGATCGCCTGGGCAACCGTGCCAGTATTCCCATAAGCTGAAGCATACAACAGAGCAACGCTTATGTCTTGGGTTTTTTGACGTTCACACCATTGGCGATAGGATTGGGTCAGGGGAATTAAGCTATAGCGTACCAATTGCCCATGACCTGTAGCATAAAGCCTTGCTTGCACCTCCTCTATCTTATCCAGCGCCTTTTCCACCTGTCGCGCATGGGGCGCCATGACGCAATCGAAATAATAGCGGCGGTGTTCGCTAATTGTTGTCCAGCCTTCATCCATTACTTGGTCACCACACAGATGGGCACCAAATAACTTATCGGTAAATAGAACTTCAGTGTGGGGGTCGTAGGTACAAAGGGCGTCGGGCCAACGGGGATTAGGGGTGGGGATAAATTGCAGATGATGACCCTTGCCTAAATCCAGGGTTTCATCCCCCCGCGCCACCGTTACTTTTAAATCCGGTGCATCTAAGATACCACGCAGCGCGATCGCACCAGGATTGGAACAGACGAATTGAATCTGAGGGGCGAGTTCGAGTAAGGCTTTTAGGGTAACGCCTCGGTTGGGATTAACATGACCGAGGATGACATAATCGATTCGTTTGGGGTCAATCCGGCGTTGCAGTTCGGTTAAAAAGATTTCGGTGAACGATTCGCCCGGAGGATCAATCAGGGCGATTTTATCCGCTTGGATGAGATAGGAATTGGCGGTGGTGCCGCGTTGCAGGGCATATTCGATTTCAAATTTGAGTCTATCCCAAGTGCGGGAACGGAGAACAGTAGTATCGGAGGCGATGGGGAGGACTTGAACGTCGCGAGGGGTAGGAGTGTTCATAATATTTTAGCGTAGAAGGTTGTCTAAGAAGGGTAAAAGGGTAGAAGGGTAAGAGGGTAACAGGGTAATGCTTTTGTTCTAATAACTACGGGTATAATACACGAACAAATCGACCTAATCCTGTAGGGGCATGGCACTGCCATGCCCTTATACCAAATCGGAGTTGTCACAGGCAATCGCCAAGTTAAACAGAAAGCCACCTCACCTTCATCAGTCATACATCATTAATCATTGGGAACAAACCAACGACAAATGACAAATGACAAATGACAAATGACTAATAATAATTCCCCACTTTGCGATGGTGAACCGCCGTCAACGCATCCGCCTTAGATACTCGTCCGGCGTCAACAGTGGCGTAGACTATCCAATGGTCACTCAACTCCATCCGACTTTCCACCTTACACTCTACATAAGCCAAGGCATCGGTGAGAATCGGAGATCCATTCGTCGCTGTTTGTGTGTTCACCCCCTCAAACCGATCCGCACCTGGGGGAAACCGCTTGAGGAAGTGCTTCATTAATGCCTGATAATTCCCCTCTTCTAGAATATTCAGCACAAAGCGATCGCTTACTTGCATCAAAGACTCAATTGCCCGATCTTTCGCCACCGCAATGGTTAAGCCGAGGGGTTTGAAGCTGGCTTGGGATACCCAGGAGGCTAACATGGCACTCTTAATGTCACCTTTTTGGGCGGTAATAATATAAAGTCCGCCACTGATCCGTCCTAGGGCTTTGTCGAGATCACTATCCAGGGATTTCCGTTGCTTAATTTCGCGATCGCGGGTGAGGAGTTGCCCCATATCGGTTCCGGCTTCTTCGCAGAGTTGATAAGTGGCTTCGCTTGGCGTTTCTTTGACCCGAATCGCGGCAAATCCTTCTTTGAGTCCGAGGTTGCGGAATTGACTCAGTAGGGGGTCAATGGGTTCGTCATCTCCGCCATAGGATTCAAAGATACCCACGACTTGCTTGGATTTCACAGCAGCGAGGATGGTACTCACAGCGGCGGTGGCGGCTTTATTCGAGGCGGGAGGCATCGCGATCGCAATTCCCCCGGCGCGACTGACGGTTTCTTGGACTTCTTGTGGATCAGCCGATTTTAAGTCCATCATTTCCACGCCCACCCCAGTTTTGGTAATGCCTCGGGCAATGGCTTGGGAAAGGCGATCGCTATAGCCGTAATCAGATACGTAAAACACAACCACAGAGGTTTCGGCTTTTGCCTGGGCTTTACTCCAGCGCCGATACCGATCTACCCATTCCCCGACATGATGCAATAATAGAGGACCATGACCCGTGGCGACGGTGGTGATGTCTCCTAGTTTATCCATCCGTTTCAGGGCGGAGAGAACGGAACGGGCATTGGGTGCCATTAAGCAGTCGTAGTAGAAGCGGAAGTCGGCTTCTATGGCACTCATGTCTTCGTCGTAGGTGCTATCAGAACAGTAATGCATACCAAAGGCATCACAGGTAAACATCACTTGGGTTCCGGCATCGTAGCTAAAGATAGTATCGGGCCAATGGAGGTTGGGGGCATTGACAAATTCCAACACATGCCCTTTCCCTAAATCCAGTTGGTCACCATTTTTCACGATTTGCCGTTTGAAGGGGTGATGCACCAAGTCTTCCAGGAATTGAATCGCCACTTTTGACCCGACGACGGTAATCTCTGGTGCGAGTTGGACAATATCCTTGACTAAGCCACTATGATCGGGTTCCGTGTGGCTAATAATCAGATAATCAATCTGGCTGGGTTTAATCAACCCCTTAAGCGTATCTAAGTAACGTTCACGAAACTTTTCATGGGAGGTATCCACCAGGGCAATTTTCTCACCCCGAATCAGGAACGAGTTATAGGTGGTGCCGTTTTGCAGCCCAAACTCAATATCGAAGCGATCGCGATCCCAGTCTAAGGAACGGATCGCCGTTGTATCTGGCGCGATTTCGCCCGTCTGCATGGTTAAGCGCTTCTGGGTGCGATCGGTGAGTACTACCATTGATGTTGACTCCTGTATCAGCAACGTTTATTAAAACGATTTATAGTTTCTTCATTTTTACACGATCAACCCCAGGGGCTTTATCAGAAATCCTTATAGGCGTTGAGTAGAAATACCTATAAACCTTGTGAAAGGCGATCGTTACCGCTTTGTCAACCTTCCTTGGTACTGATTCAAGTTTATGCGTCGTTAACCTAACTCTTACACGAACCGCTAAGAAATTAATCCTGATTTAGCTGAAGACACGACTAACTGTATTACACTTATGACTTCTAAATTTTGTAAATAACTTGGCAATTTATTAATGTCTTTGTCTTTTTCATATAACTCATCTCTTTTTTGCTTAATTTCATCTTAAAACTACTATGATCTAGAAGAATTGGAAGCAGACCTTGGAACACTGGAGTCTTTGGGTTGAGAGCCGTTACCAAGGTCGTCCCAATCAGATGTCTATTGATATGCAAGGTCAACGCTATCAACGCAATAAACAAGTGTTAGATCAGATGATGAATAGCCTGAGTTTTAACCGTTAAAGTTTCTTCGGTAACTCGCTATCCACTTCGGGAAAATAGCGGCGGATTACGGCACAATCAAATTTTGACATAATAGACGAGGCGGGTTCACGTTCCAGTAGGAATTCAAACGCCGCCTCGACTAATTGTTCGGGTGAAACTTTACCTTGCGACCATTGGTTATAGTCGGATTGACTGAGGGTGACATCGTAGTTATACTCGCGATCATTTTCTAGTTTCACCTGATAAGACCAGCCGTTGTTACGTTCAGTTGCGGATTGGATGGTGATGTTAGCCATATCTACCATTTGTCTGGTGTGCTTTGGTTTTGGATGATCAGCAGGAAAACCCAACAGTAGTTAGACTATCATCCCTGGATGCGATCGCGATCGCTACTATTCGCCGCTATTCGATACAGTAATGGTGTGGTACACCTAATTTGCTGGGTTGGAATTGTAGGGGCGCACCGACGTGCGCCCGATTGAACGGTGAACTCTATGCCACAAATTTAGCTGTGTTACACCAGTAGGATAAAATTCAATTCTTCACTCATGGCAACATCTTCTTGGAAACCTAAAGGTACATCTCTCCCCTCAACCGTGATTATCCGGTTGGGCAAGTTTGTCTGGACGACAATGTGGCAGATTATGATGTCCAAACTAGCACCGCCCAGCAAAAAGGGAGAATACATTCGCCCAGAGAGTCAGTTTAGACAGGCAATTGGTACAGACGCCGGAAATCCCTATCCACCCGCCCCAGGGCGCTATACTCTGTTTGTGGGACTCGGATGTCCTTGGGCGCATCGGACGCTGGTTGTGAGGGCGCTGAAGGGATTGGATGAGGTAATTGGAGTATCGATTGTCTCGCCGTCTTCAGATCAGGGAATCTGGGTGTTTGAGAAACCCGAAGAAGGCTGTCACACGTTGCCGGAATTATACCAGTTAGCCCAATCCGGTTACAGTGGGCGTTCGACGGTTCCAGTCTTGTGGGATAACCAGACGAAAACGATAGTTAATAATGAGAGTGCCGAGATTATTGTTATACTCAACTCTCAGTTTAATCAGTTCGCTAAGAATGCTGCACTGGACTTGTATCCAGAGGATCTGAAGTCCGCGATCGCTGAGTGGAATGATAAGATTTACCATACGGTGAATAATGGCGTTTATCGCTGCGGTTTTGCCCAATCTCAAGAGGCTTATGATCAAGCCTGTGATGAATTGTTTACCACACTCAATGAAATTGATGCGGTATTAGAGACAAATCGCTATTTGTGTGGGGATAGAGTGACGTTGGCAGATGTGCGTCTATTTACAACCCTATTCCGCTTTGATATTGTTTACTATGGACTCTTTAAGTGCAACCGTAGCCGGATTAAAGACTATCAAAACTTAGGCGTTTACCTGCGCGATTTGTATCAGCTTCCGGGGGTTGCGGATACCTGTGATTTGGAGAGTGTTAAGCGAGATTATTACGGCAATCTGTTTCCGCTCAATCCTGGCGGAATTATCCCGAGTGGTCCCGATGTGTCTAGCCTTATGGAACCTCATAGTCGAGAGACTGTGGGCAAAGCTTCAGTGAGAAGCTAAGTAGAGTCTGCTGAATAAGTCTTGTGGTGGCAATAGACTTTCTTGCAATAGGCTTTCTTGCAATAGTTTCAACATATCGACTTACAAAGAACGTTTGCCATGGTAAAAGTTCCTGGTAAAATTTTGTCCAATGTCCAGTAGTTAAGATGGGCTAAGTGTAGTTACTAGACCACCATTCTCGCACAATACCTCTGTTGCGTTATACTGCTGCCACAAAACCCGATAGAGATGTAAAGGCGAAGTCTTACCCTTCACCCAAACAGGTGGTATTTTTTCTAGGGGAATACTCGGATCATTCAGCTTATCAAACGTACTTTGAGCGATTAAAATTTGCCCAGCTTGAGCCACGTCACAAATTCGACTGCTCACATTTGTTGTATCACCAATTGTGGCATATTGAATCATATTTTTAGAACCAATATTTCCAGCTGCGACTGTGCCTGTATTCAAACCAATGTGAATTTGAATCGGTTGTCGGTTTTCGCGAATCCATTTTTGATTTAAGCGGGAAACTGCCCATTGCATTTCAATCGCTGCTTGTACCGCTAAATCCACATCATTGGGTTGGCGATACGGTGCGCCCCAAATTGCTAGAATTCCATCACCAATGTACTTTTCTAACGTTCCTTCGTAAGGAAAAACAATCTCTTCTACAATGACTTGGAAATACTCATTCAGCATTTCAACAATCTGACGCGGTTCCATTTTCGCCGACATTTGCGTATAGTTGCTAATATCGGCAAACAAAGCCGTCACTTCTGTCTCCACCGTGGCTAAATTACCTTCTTCCCGTAACTTGCGACTCACCGATTGAGGAAAGAATCGTTCCAACTTTGCCCTCATTACTTCCTGTTCCTGCATCTTTTTATACAGGCGGGAATTTTCAATCGCGATCGCGGCTTGGTTGGCTAGACAAGTTAAAAACTCTAAATCTTCATCGGAATAGATATCAGTCATTGATAAGTTATCCACATACAATACCCCAATTACCTCATCGGCGGGTTTCAGCGGAACACACATTGCTGCATGAATCCCTTGTTCAACAATAGAGATTGAATCGTTAAATAAACTATCTTTACACGCATCGTCTGTGAGAATTGCATCCCCCTGATGACGGACAAAATTCGTGATTTTGCTACTGTAAAAATTCTCGTCAGTCGGGATGCCAGAGCGCCAGTTTACGGCTTTTTGTTCCAGAACACCACTGATTTGATTAACCATCAAAATAGTGGCTCGATCGATATGCATGATTTCAAATAGCAAATCGACGATTTTTTGCAGCAATTGATCAGGATCTTCGGGAGAGGACAATTGTTTACTGACTTCCAGCAAAATTTGCAATTTATCAACCGTTCGTTGATCAGCATCTTGCTGCTTCAGTTTAATAATAGAATTTTCTGACCTATCTGGTTGCAATAAATCAGTGATGGCAATTCGAGTTTTTTCCGGAGAGACTTGCTTGACAATTGAAATTGCCGTATCAGCGTCCGATGATACAGTTTTCTCAACTTGAGGGATTTGCTGTACAAACTTAAACGATACATCCCCTAAACGAATAAAATCTCCATCCTTAAGTTGACATTGTTCAACTTTAAACTCATTAACAAACGTACCATTCAGGCTATTGAGATCCCGCAGTATCACAGCGTCTGGGGAAAACAAAATCTGAGCGTGGTAACGGGATAGATAGGTATGGTCAACTACAATAGTGTTATCCTCTTCTCGCCCAATCGTATTCGCACCTAAACTTAATGGATAGATTTGCTTGTGTAAGATGTCACAAGTACAGATTAAGTAAGTCACTTGCTTAAAAAGGAGTAAGATTACTAAACATCGTTAAGGAAACACTATAGAATTCAGTTAACTTGCCAGAATCAACTCATGAATAAGGCAAATAGCTTCAAGCTTGCAATTCGGTACTGAATTACAATAAATGATCGTAACAGCCGAGTCTTATTTTATGTTTCTATATCACTATTCTGACGATAGGAATTTCGTCAGATATATCTGTGTTAGGAGTTTGTGAGGAATTGGCAAAGAGTCTATAAAGTGGTTATTCGTCATTTGTTAGCTTCTCCATCTTCTCCATCTTCTCCATCTCCCCTATCTTCTCCATCTCATTAACACGGAAATGCCTCAGGGGGAGCAATATCAGCTCCTGCTTGTACACCAGTTTGACTCGATTTAATCCCAGGCGTATGAGTAGATTTGCTAGTTGCAGCTTTTGGAGACATAGAGTTTTGACCAGAAGGAACAGGTTCAGGTTCCGCTGTGTTTTGGGGGGCAGATTGTTGATTCGACATCCAGTTAAGTCCTCCCACTGCTCCTGCAATCAACGTGGCGTAGCCTAGATATAAATGAACAGATTTAAGGTGAAACCCTGTAGCGACTGGATCTTTATACCAGGAAGGAACCACAGACTTGACCGGATCAATTTTTGGCAAAGACAAGGCTAATGTTACACCGTCTAACCCTAGAGCATAACCAAGCCGGCGAATAAAACCACGAATATAAATATCCTCTGGTAGCTGAGCTAGATGTCCCGTTTCTAATGCTTCAATTTGATGAATGGGGACTAAAGTTTGGCGATGTAGTTGCTGAAGGCTCAAAGAGCGGGATTGACGCGCTCGTCGCAGTTGTTGACCAATTTGCTGCAACATCTCTTCCCGTTCTAGGAAAAGCTTTTGCTCGGCTAATTCTGCTTTAGTGAGTTTTTGACGCGACCGAGTTTCGCCAATCTCTCGATCCGCTAAACTGGGCGATAAGTTTGTCTGAACCCTATGGGACATCGTTTCTTTCGAGCCAATGGGACGTTCCGTCTCTTCAGTTTGGGGAATCTCCAACTCCTCCTCTTCGGTTTCTGTCGGTTGATTCATTCCGTCAGAAGCCACAGGAGTCACCGGAACAACCTTATACTGTCTGGCAAATTCCTGAAATGTCAACCTTACGGCTTCTCGCCCCACCGCCTTGACCAGAATATGGGCGTTGCTTGAGGCTTCTCCTAACATCGTTTGTAACCCAGCCATGGTGCGGCGGTAAACTTCACTATCGATGAGTTCTGCCTCAATCTGATTCAGAATAGACCGCAATCCTTCCTGAGAAAGTTCAATGGTTGAGCTATCGATAAAATTATTACCATACGTAGGTTGCATTACCATAACTTGCTCTTGCTCGTTGTTGTTTACATATTTAAGGATGAGGTACTCCAGAGTCAGGGATTCGGTTGGATAGGATGAATTCCCTACTCCTTTTGGGCGGTCAAATCCTCGCATCCTTACCTCCAACATTATTGAATGAACACCAAAGCCGGAGTTTGGAGTTCATTCATCTGACCCGCAACAATTATTAATAAATTGATCAGGGCACTGAAGGCGTTTGATTACCTTTTTCTGTCATCAAGGCATTCATCCGGATAATCTGATACGAAATCCGGGTTAACTATTTCCTTTTTGGTAAGGACAAGGCAGATGGCAGAGGGCAGATAGCAGAAGGCTTCCAGGAAACAGCACCCTGGTGATACAGGAGGTTAATGAAGCAGATTTGGTATGAATTATGGCAAACTAATCAACGTATGATCAATGATTTAAACCCCTTCATGCTAGATGAAGGGGTCTTATTGCATCTGAAAATTGAATTTAGAAATGGAGCCTACGGGAATTGAACCCGTGTCCGCATTGGGTATTTACCTACCGATCATTCACAGGCTTAGCCCTTCTCATCCTCAGGGCGGGAACCATCCATTATCCCGGATGGCGGGATGCTTTGGTTGGGGTCTTTGCTAGAGAGCCGACCAAAGACAGCTCGCCTAGCGCATCCGTTGGGGTTGTGTCCTTAGCCCTTAACGGAGTCAGACTAAGAACGCTCGAACCTATGAGAGGTGTTTAAGCGGCTACAGGAGCTGCCTTACGAGCAAAAGGAACGATGTTGTTCGCAGTTACTTTTTTTTGAGTCCGGGATTTACGAGAGAAGACTCACTCTCGACCTGTATCGCGGGTTGGCTTTCACCAACACGTCGAAACCATTAAGGCCCCCCGTGATATATTTCTCATTTTAATCAAAAGTTTAGCGATCGACCACCGTAAAGAGTTGAGGGTTGAGTGTGTAGGGGCGGGTTTAGGGACAAACACGAATTGTTTTACCCAACTTGGTGACAAAACCCGCCCTGAGTTACTATTATTGTTTCTTGCCTCAACCCGATGTGACTAAACGCCCCGACTCAGTGTTGACCTCCTGGGAATTGGGGAAGAGGCGATGGGGAACCGACAATGCATACCGTACTTCAAAAAACCGTACTCCTTGTTACAAAAATTTCACTGATGGGAGTGTAAAACGTGTCATGCTGGTCTGGTAAATATAAAGAAACGTAAGTGAGGATCTAGAATCTTGAAAAAGGTAGAAGCGATTATTCGACCATTTAAGCTCGATGAAGTTAAAATCGTCCTCGTCAACGCGGGAATCGTCGGCATGACGGTTTCAGAAGTTCGAGGATTTGGACGCCAAAAAGGTCAAACCGAGCGTTATCGAGGTTCCGAGTACACCGTCGAGTTCCTGCAAAAGCTCAAGGTGGAGATTGTCGTCGAAGATTCCCAAGTTGATATGGTCGTTGAAAAAGTGATTGATGCGGCTCGCACGGGTGAAATTGGCGACGGGAAAATCTTCATCAGTCCCGTTGAGGAAATTGTCCGGATCAGAACCGGTGAACGGAATCTGGAAGCAGTTTAAACTAACGGCTACTAACCATAAGGCGGGACAAGATGAAGAAAAAGGGCGATTTGTTCCTAAGCGAATGAAATAACTTAGAGTGGGATGAAAAAAGGAGAGAAACAGCTTCTGAGGCACTCCTTAAAAAATATCTCACAACTCTTTCCTAGATGCGGCAAGACCGACGCATCTTGTTTCGCCTTATAAAAGCTCGAATCATGGCTTCTTCTGCATCTACAGAGTTGCCTGCTATCCACGTTAAGCAATAATTGTAAAGGTCGTTATAATTCTCCCGCCAGAGCAGCCAAAAAGTATCGCGATCGCACTTGCCTATTGTCCCACATCCCTCGCCAAGATAGGTCAACCGTTAGAGGTAGAATTTCGCGGTAAGAATTATCCCGCCGTTGTCGTCAAAAAACCCTTTTATCGTGCCAAAAAACCTTCGGATTAATCCCCTACAACCTTAACAGGGAAAGAACATGGAAAATTTAGAAATTTTGCCATCCCTATCTCAATGGGCTACTAATCTCACATTTTCCAGGTTACCCAAAGCAGCCGTTGAAGCAGCGAAGAGATACCTTGGTGATACGTTATCCTATCTGTCTCACGTAAGATAAAATGTTGATCATGATCCAGCGTTGGCTGATAGAGTGTTTCCTCAATTGTGCCTTCGACCACATAAATCCAACAATCTTGACTTTGATGATCGTGAATTGGGCTAGCTTGTCCCTTATGCCAACATAAAATCAGCAGTTCATATAAGTCTGTGCTGTGGACTAAATTGCGAGTATAAGACCGCTCGTTCCAGGTACAGTAAGGGTCTATATTATCTAGGTGTATATCAAGAGACTGAATCAGTTGGTCATAATAGGATGAATTTTTCGTCGCTGGAATACTCAATCCATGAATGAGATTTTCTAAAGAACATAGTTTTGAAGGGTGGCTTAAATTCATCACAACAAAGACAACTAAAATTTACAACAAGTGTATGATGAAACATCTAGCCAATTTACAGTTCTACTAAGTCAATAGGGAAAGGAAGACGGGAGATGATCACCTTTGTAGGTTCTTAGTTTTCACGGTATGTGACGCAACGAAGGGAGGTAAGTTTTGAGTGAAAGATTGGGAAATTGTGTAGGGGCGGGTTTTACTACTCTATTTTTGGTTTCACCAAGATGTGACTAAACCCGCCCCGACTCAGGTTAAACTAATCTTCAACTATGGTAAATACCGGAGTTGGCATTAGGAGTACAATCCGGGATTATATTGCCGTAGCGTTCATCCAATAGCCAGTAACCTACTAAACCTGGCTCATACCCAGTTAAGCGGTGGTTCATATTGGCTTTAATGTCTGCTTCAGAGCGGGCGCTATCCCAGAGGCGAGCTTCAGCCATGTTACCGTAAAAATAACGACTACTGTCTCCATCGAGGCTACGACCGATGTAGAGGGGAGTATGATTAACGATCAGATTTCCTCCCGTTGGTCCTTCTGCCTTCAATTCCCCATTAATGTAGGTTTTTGCCGTTGTGCCATCATTGGTAATCGCTAAGTGATACCATTGATTCCATTGAATCGAACCATTAGCCGTATTTGGCGCTCCCGCATTCCCACCGGCTGGAGTATGGAAGCGGTGGTGAACATATCCCGCATTATTTAACCAGATATTAAAATTTCGACCTGGTTTGCCAATAACACCCTGCCAAGCGTCTTTCGGATCACTGGGTTTAAGCCAAACTTCAACTGTATAAGTTTGCACCTGCAAACTCGGATTATCTGAGATGACGAGATAATCATTTTTACCATCAAAACACATGGTCGAATAGGTATCCAGTGTTTCTGGGGTGAGTTCTTCACCAACTGGACTCAACGTTTTTAAGAAACTCATACTAGGGGCAAAAAAGTATTCGCCACCCTTCATGTGTACCCACAGTTTAAACTTACATTCTGTGGTTGTTGATTCTCCCCAACCCGTGGGCCATTTCTGAATTCCAGCCTGTTGACCAATAATCGGATCAGGACCCGTATTCACATTGACAAAATTATTCTGGTTTGCCCAAGACGCTTGCATGAAATTGAACTGATTTTCAATATTGCCTTGGAAGCATAAAAACAGCAATCCTGAACCCGATGAGGATTCGCGGGTAATGTCATTTTCCCCATAACTAATCCCGCGACGGGCAATGCGATGACCCCGTTCTGTTTCTAAGGCTTGCTCGTAATTCACAGAAGAACCGACTCGTCCGGTATCCCCACGCGGATTGGTTTTGCGGACGTGAGCATGGAACGGACATTTTGTGCCTTGGGTATCATCGTCAAAGCCAAAACTATTGGTATCGGATGAGGCGGGTATCGATGAACGAGTGACAGGTGTGCCATCTTTAAACCGACCCACAGCCATGGCGCCCGCTAAATCCGGGTCTACCCCTAACTTTTCAGCCAGTTGAGCCACTTCTTCTTTGAAGGCTCTGACATTTTGTTCCAGTTTCCGGTAGACTAAATAACTGCCGTAGCTATCCTCCGTTGTCCCATTGGGGTCTTTAGCTAACACCAAACTCAGTGGCGCACGGGAATCCCATTTTTCAAATTCACAGTTGTTATATTTATCTTTGACAATATCCCGTTTCAAAAATAGGGGCTGACTCGTCCCATCCACATAGCCAAAATGTTCAATGGATTGATTTTTCTCGTTTCTGAGAATAAACCCATCTTCCCGATTGACAATATCAGCAACCTTGAGCAGCTTTTGTGACATCCGGTTGACTTCTTGGAGTAAATCCACCACATCATCATCTGCCATTAAGACCAAGGCATGAATTTCATCCTGATATCCCGGTTCCCATTCTTCCACAACCGGATCACCCATCAAGTTCCTCACGGCATCATTTTTCATGCCAAAGCGAAACGGCTGATCCTTGGGAGTGCGGAAGGGTTTAACTTCTAGATATTCATAGCCAAAACGAGATAAAAAGAAGTTGGCAAATAGACTCCCTTTTGCTTTGTATTTTCGGTAAAGTTCGGCTTCATCAGCCTGCTGTTTTGCCGAGGTCACATATTTGCGGGTAAACCCTTGAATCCATTTCTTGGCAGCATCGACTTGATCCGGTTTAAATCTTAAGAAGAGATGGACACTATGCTCTCGTCCATGTCCTTTGAGAATATTGCCTTGTAAGTCGGTGAGTAAGGTTTTGTACTTCTCGTCGGCTGGGTCAATGCCATACTCATGAACTGTGGTTAAATCTTGGTCAGTTAGTGCCATGGATATACTCCTGATTTTACGGGGGGAATGACACTGCTGCCGTTATTGGCAACGGCAACAGTGGAGAATTAGGAATGAAATGGATTTACGCTTGTAGCTTCACCATCGTGGCTTTAGAGGGCTTACCGATGTCATTGACATAGAACATCATGTAATAGCCCGGAGGGTAAAGATTCGCGTTTTCCGGTGCGGTGAAACTAATCGCAGACGGTGTACCAAGAGCAACGTTCTTAATCGTCGCTGGTGCCAGCAGTTGTCCGTAATCTAAACTGTGGGTTACAGTTCCCAGTTTCACCAGAACCAGTGAGCCATCTTGAGTGGCATCTTTGACTGAAATTGTGCCAGATTGACCATAGTTTAGAGTGGCAGGCGCCTTGGTAATTTCTGGACGCGCCCCAGGTTTAAACAGATAGGGGGGGCTGAAGATTTCGGCTTGCCAAATCTCTGCTGGCACAAAGGGTAAGGAATCTTCCTCGGCGAAATAACTGTTTTTGGGGTCAGCGTAATAGTTTTTCAGGAAGCTGTCATACTCAGCATCAGAATTAACTTTTCCTGAACCCTTGGGTTGATTGGGTTTATCACTGAGTTTGGCTAAGACGTAGTAGTCATCGGCATCAGGTAAATCATCAACCCGAACCTTTCCATCTTTTGCCCGTGCCGCTCGACGGGGATTACCACCAATGCTTAAAACACGAGCATCGGGTAACAAGAGTGCTCCATTATGATACAGCCGAGGAAACTGAGCTGAACTCATGGATTTCGCATGATAACCCCCTGGTGCATTCTCCTCGGGTGTCATCAGCACCGGTTCATAAATGGGATCATATTCAGCATATTCACCCCCATTAATCACCAAGACTTCTTTTGTGGGTAGAATCACCGCCATATTCATGGCGCGGGGTTGATCCAAAAAGTTGTCTATGGCTTCCCATTTACCATAGGTTTCACCTGAATTTTCCGGAGAAATCCAACGTTCTAAGCTGGTGGAAATCCGCGCACCTTTTGCCTTGAGGGATTCGTTCAAATCCGGGAATTGGGGCCAGCCGTAGGCAATGCTATTCGTGTCTACTAAACCCCCAACAAGTAGCACATCACCTTGGTAATAGGGGTCAAGGAGTCCAGAGCCATAAACCTTAGACAGTTCCTTGCGGTCAGCTGCTACTTCAAATTTGACATCTAAGTTGCCATTACCGTTATCGATGACGGACATCAAATAACTTTTGTTACTGGCGTGAATTTCGAGGGGGAATTTCCCTGCACCATCACCCGTAATCATTAACCGACCATCTGCAGTGGGAAAGATACGGGGATAAACATCGATACTGTCGTAAGCATCGATTTTCTTGGTAATTTGTTTCCCGTTGTATTCGTACTTGTCTTCGTATTCAACTTTGACATTAAAGGGACTGTCTTCAATGTAGTCGAGATCGATGTAACTCAGTTTCTTGGTTGTGGGGTCATAAATTTCAATTGTGTGAGCAATCTGACCCGGTTTACCAAATTTAAGTCCAGAGAAAATGACAATTTTGCCGTCAGCTAGGGGGACTAAACTGGGATACCAACGCCCTTCATTGAATAAACCAGCGGTTGTCCATTTGTTTTCTTTCCAGTTGTAGATGTTGGTTTGTTTCGAGCCTTCAAAGTTTTCGCCGGGATAGTAGCGATTTGTGCCACTGACAAACAGAACATTCCCATCTAATAGATGGATATGACCGGAACAGAAGAGATCATTACTTTGACCATTTTGGACAGCGGGGGGAGAATCGATGCGTTGATAGGTTCCCGTTTCCGGATCAAATAGAGACGTATTGTTAACGACATCATAGTCCGTCGAATCGACCCCATCACTAAACTCAACTTTATCACCGTCTTTGCTCAGGGTATTCCGATTACTACTGCCGTTAGCAATCAGGACTTTACCATTGGGCAGAACCGCTGTATGGACGGCTTGCATCCAATCGTCTTGGTTAGGGGGTAAGGGAACAGTTTCCCATGCACCCACTTCGGCTCTGGGATCATTAGCTGTCCCAAAAATCGTGGCAATGAATTTAGTCCCATCCAGATCAGCGTCTTTCCGAGGACCAACAACAAAATCGACATCAGAGCCTTTCTTGACAGTAGCCTTGATGTTGAAATTGACGCCCTGACGAGCATCACCTGCAATTTTTTGTGACCAAACTCGTTCACCATCAACGAAGATATAGCCTTTGATGCCATCACCACCGAGTTCAGCTTTTGCCAGTTGACCGGTAATCGTGATGTCACCATCGACTTCGCTTTTCCAGCGACGGATGGGCCATTTTTTGCTACCCGCTTTACTGGGTTTAGCCGACTCAGAAGATAGCTTAGTGTTCGGGTCAACTTGCCAACTGCCGCCTGTGTAAGCGGACATTTCCTCAAAGTAAGGAACGTACAGTTGATCGCCAACGTAGCCGTAGAACCAATTCTCTTGTCCTTGCGTTCCGGAAAAATCACTGATTGAATCGGCAATTTTGACACCGGGTGCAGCTTGGGCTCGCGCTGGAGTTGGGTTGACAATTAATGCCAACAAACCCAGCATGAAAACCGATAGAAATGCTAGGAATTTCCTTTTCTTCATGAATTATTTAGGTTAAAAAACTGTGTCTGCTTGAGTTTTTGTGTTTTGGGGTAGCCAACTCATCCTTTTTCTGCTCAGATTTAGTATAGGATGTTTTGGCTACCTTTTGACAAAAAAGTCAACTCAATTTGTGGCAAATTCAAGCTAAACGCTAATGCAAATCTGCCAATGATGACGACTCATCTAAACAGCGCGAAAACTGATTAGTTGGTCGCTGTCAGCGGATTTAAACGAGGATGCTTTCAAATTTTTAACCTGACATTTGCATCCATTAGATATAAGCACCGCCGCTACCTGTTGATGCTTCTGCCTTTTCCAAGACCCACCACTCTTGAGCATTTTCCACTGTTGTAAAATAGCCAGGGTATTTGGTATCCCGCGTCAATCGTTGATTTGTCCAGTAGAGGTTGGTCAGATAGACCTTATCCCCATAGCGAATTTTGGCATCACCACCATCGACTTTAGTAATCTGCCATCCTTGCATTTGCTGATTGTAGAGAGACCAATAGTAGCAGTTGTGCCGATCGCGAAAAGCTCCCAAGATGTTGCCTTGAGCCAATCCGGTCTCAGTCGATAGGATTTGCGCGATCGCGTTATGGGTTAGTTCTCCATTGCCATTTCCCAGTTTCAGCTTCACCCGACCACTGGCGTCCAACCGGGGGAAGTAATAACCAGAGTGATCGGCGCTGATTAGGTATCGACCATCTTGGCTTTTCAGGTAGAACTCGTCGCCGAATTTGATCGCCTCTTTCTTCGGTTCATGCTTCTGCACAAACTTAACCAAGTCTGCCATGGTGAAGTTATCTCCCTCACCTAAATAAGGCTTCCAGGGTTTGGGTGCATTCACGTAAGATTCGTGGTCTTCCTTGAGAATCCGTAGCAATGTCATCGCCACAATCCGACCCCCCACCGGTCCAAGTTTGCCACCATGCTCTTCCGCTTCAGCTAAACAGTAGAACCACAGGGGCGTTTCTGTGAGTCCGGCGGCTTGTACCTTCGGGTGCAGGGGAATCGGATTTACCCCAAACGCCTTGGCGACTTCTTCACCACTAGGTAGGCTATAGGACACGGCTCCCCTTAACAAATTACGGAATGCCAGAGAATTCTCACCCCGGTCTTTTGCCGCTTTTGGCACAAAGGGCAGATCATAGAATTCGTGCGCCATCCAGGTATCAATTTTCCGCGCATTCTGGGGTTCAAGCGAGCTATCCACCTCAAAGAAGAAACGCCAATCCACGATATTTTCGGGAGCCACGGCATTAAACACCGATAAGGCATTACCGGGTTTATCTTTGAAGTTCTCGAACAGGTCTACATTTAAGCGATTGGCATTAATGTGGTAGTGGGAACGAGTCAACGTGTGACCAAACCGATAGGCGGCGCCAGCAAATTCGACAGGAATGGTTGGTGCATCACACCAGATTGGATCAGACTTGTAATTGTCCGTGTCTAAAACATCATGAACGGCTTGATCGAGAACCTCTTTGACGATTATTCGGGGCAAGAAATCGTGGCGAACAATCCACTGATAATGCCGTTGCACCGCCCGTTTAGCTTTCTCGAATTCCACGTCTTTATGCTGAACGGGTTCAAAGATTTCGATATCTTCGTTTTCGATTCCTTCCAACACCGCGTTGTGGAATTTCATGAACAGCAACTGTAACTGAGAGATGATGCCGTTTTCATCATTGCGTGATTCAGGAATTAATGCCCGTCCTTCACGGTTACGCGGCAGATCATTGTCGGGATTGTTGTCACTGCCAATCAGAAAGAAATCCTTGTGTTTACGCTGATACAGAAAGGGGATGGCTTCGGGTCCATCGCCATAGACAGAATCTAAGTCAAATATCGGGGTGCGGATATTCGGGATTGACTCAACATCACCAAAAACTTTGTTGAGACCGGAGGTGGTATCAAAGGTGACGTCATGGTCGATAAATTGACCCAAGAAGACGTAGCCATCGGGAATATCACTATCCCCTGAGGGATCTTCATTGTCCCCTTCGTCCATGCTATTCGCCAGTTTTAGTAAGGCGTCTTCGACAGCTTGACGTTCGACAACTTTGCCTTTCGGTAATAGTCTGCCAAAAAATCCTTGATGTGTACCTTTTTGGGCTGAAGCCTCAAGGAGTTGTTGAAACGGGCTCATCCCGTGATGTTGTGGCATATTTTTTTTGTGCTAAATGCTCAATTGTTTCGATGAGAAGAGAACTCAACCTCTTCAGAAACACTGTATTAATGCATTCTCCAGAAATACTGTTTAATCGAGAGAGTGCCTTCTAAGCTGTTCAGCTTTTAAACCGTCTTTCAATAAAAACGATACCTATGCAGGTCGCGTTAAAAATCGCGCAAGGCTGCACAGTGAGGTTATTTTCGTTATTTCGCTTGGGGAACTCCAGATTAAACCAGTCGAGTCAGAAACCTCTTACTTAGGCAGAATATGTTTAACTCCAGTTGATGTTATATAGGCATTGTTTCACACATCGATTCATGTAACACAATTACCGATTTTTTGTAATAAAAATTAACAATTAAGGGTTTGAAAAAAACCATGAATTATAGATTAAGTTGTTCACAACTCATAAATTCATAAGAGTTGGTCGAATTGGGAAAGGAGTAATTCTAAGGCTTTGCCACGATGACTGTAGCATTGCTTTAGTTCACGACTCATTTGGGCAAAGGTTAACCGCTCAATCCGTTCTGTATCGGTTTTGCCATAGCGTGCAGAATAAATCCCCGGCACTCCATTTAAAGCATCCACTTGTAAGCCAGAATCATCGGCGATTGACCATTCACCCGTAGATTGGGCGACACCTAACGCCTTGAGACGAGCATTTGCTGCAAAGGTATCGCCTGTTTCCTCAATCTCAATATCCGGTGGCTTATGAATTATGGATTAAAAATTAACGTTTCTAATTCATAATTCATAAGAGTTTGTTGACTCAGTTGACCTTTGAGATCGGTCTATCGGCGATCGCTAACCTGGCTTTTCACAGAGGTAGAAGCACCAGCCTAACTCACCGGCGGCGATTGCCTCTTGGGTTTTCTTAAAAGCAGCGCTCAAATCTGAATATTCCTCCTGAGCCAGCTCGGACACCAATTCGTAGCTCTTTTCCAAATGTTCGCTCAAATCATTGACCTGCAACACTTTAAATCCTAGTTGAGTGAGGTTCTCGGCATAGGATTCGCGGCTAAATTTCGGCTCAAACAGCAGCCGATCATAAACGTATTTGCGCGTCGTCTCGCTGACTTCCTTGACTGGCGTTACCAAGTCATCAAACAGAAAGATACCTCCTTCTTTGAGAACACGGTAAGCCTCCGCCAGAGCCTTCTTTAGTTCGGGGATGTGGTACAGAGCGCCTTGACTCCAGGCATGGGTAAAGGAACCATCCGGGAAAGGTAGATTAGTGGCTGATTCCTTTTGGAAGCTCAGGCGCAGAGACGGGAAATTACTAGCCTGGCGTCGAGCATTGTCGATATAATTGCCACTGAGATCGATGCCGACGACCTCGCATCCCGTCTGCTGAGCTATCCAAATGGCAGACTTACCGTTTCCACAAGCAACTTCTAGCAACCGAGACTCGGCAGTAATACCGCTGTGTGCCAACATATATTCATCCCAGCGCTTGCAGGCTGGCACAAAGTCCTCAGGCTTAACCTCGGCTAAGTTTTCAAAGTAGCCCCAGTGGAGACTGCCTTCTGGGTCCCAGAAACGGCGGAAACGTTGGTCTCGTTCCTGATCATCAAACAACGCCTCAGCGTCAGCTTCTGTAAATCGACTTTGTGTCATGTTTCCTTGGCTTTTATGTGATTTACCCTAAAAAGCATATAATATTCTGGGTTCTGAGTCTTGTTCAGTAGAAATTAAGTACCATTCAACTTAAGTGGAATGGTAATGAAATTTTGGCTGGTGGGCAATGCCTACGGTATAGCTGGTGGGCAATGCCCACCCTACGGTATAGTATCAAAGGCTTAAGGATTGTGCCATTGGACTTAAGTTGAACAAACTCAACTAGCGATAGATTGATTAAGCCAAAAGCTTTCATGCTATGGCTGGGAAAGAATCAGCCAAGTACAAGGTTTAGACAATGAGTGTTTTTACGAGAATTGAGTCGGAAGTCCGCAGCTACTGTCGATTATTTCCCACTGTTTTCACCAAGGCAGTGGGAGATCATTTAATTGATGAGAATGGGCAGATCTACATAGACTTCTTAGCCGGTGCGGGTGCTCTCAACTACGGACATAATAATCCCAAACTCAAAAAGCCTCTCCTAGAATACATTGAGTCAGATGCCATCACTCATAGCCTGGATATGTTCACCGCTGCCAAGGGGAGGTTTCTCGAATGTTTCGAGGAGATAATCTTAAT
Source organism: Coleofasciculus sp. F4-SAH-05 (assembly GCF_040222985.1). NCBI lineage: Bacteria > Bacillati > Cyanobacteriota > Cyanophyceae > Coleofasciculales > Coleofasciculaceae > Coleofasciculus > Coleofasciculus sp. F4-SAH-05. The sequence continues at coordinate 14,865 of NZ_JAVKBY010000121.1, read as the reverse complement.
ACCGCGAGGACTTAACTATAAGATTATGTTTACCGGTCCGACGGGAACCAATTCCGCCGAAGCGGCGTTGAAGCTTGCCCGTAAAGTGACAGGTCGAAAAACCGTTATCTGTTTCACTAAAGGATACCACGGTCATACTTTAGGTGCTCTAGCGGTGACACCGAATCCAGTCTATCAAAAAGCAGCCGGGATTTCCCTCGATAATGTCTTAACGGTTCCCTTCGAGGATAAATCTAGCACTAAAGACGATAGTCTTAATCAGTTGGAAAAACTAATTGATGACTTGAGCCAAAATCAGGAAAAACCCGCCGCCGTTATCTTAGAAACTGTTCAATCTGAAGGCGGAATTAATGTGGCGAGTGTGCCTTGGCTCAAGCGTCTTGCCCAGATTACTCAAGAGCAAGGAATTTTACTCATTGTTGATGATATCAAAGTCGGGTGTGGTCGCACGGGACCGTTCTTTAGCTTTGAGCGGGCGGGGTTAAAACCGGATCTGGTTTGTCTGGCTAAATCCTTAAGCGCTTATGGAAATCCGATGGCGGTGGTGTTGATTCGACCGGAGTTAGACGGCTGGAAACCTGGAGAACACAGCGGGACGTTCCGAGGTAATAATCTCGCCTTTGTTACTGCCACGGCGGCTTTGGAAGAATACTGGACAACCGATGCTTTTTCCCAGGAAATCGTTGAAAAAGGTGAAGTCATGAAGCAGCGACTCCAAGAGATGATTGCTGATTATCCCGAACTCGGCGGCGCACATCGAGGACTGGGTTTGATTCAAGGAATTGCCTGCAAGCTACCGGGATTAGCGAAAAAAGTTAGTCATGAAGCGTTCCAACGGGGTTTAATCTTTGAACCCATGGGTGTGGACAAAGAAGTGATTAATCTTCAGTCTACACTAACGATTGATTTTGATACGTTGAACCAGGGGCTAGATATTTTGGATAAAAGTATCGCGGCGGCGCTCTCAAACTGACTCGCTCAAACCGGCGGCGGCTAAAAGTTCTGTCAATACGTTGCCATGAAATTCCCAGGGAAAAGTCTCAATGGTAAAACCTGGCAAGCCCGTATCGCCATCTATGGCGGCTTCCTGATTAACCAGAGTCGTTAAAATATGTTTATCGCTCTCTAAGGTCAATCCCTCAGTTAAGGGATTTTTCCAGTCAGGGCGCAGCAAAGCCAAAGTAAGGAGTAACCCCACGGCGCCCCAGTTTGATACTCCGCACATAATCGGGTGATGGCAAGGAATATCACAGGCAATTCGTTCTCCATGCTTAATCGTTTTAGCAATTAACTCTTGAGAAAGGGTTGCCATACCGAGTTCATTACCCAAATCACCAATGCCGATGGAGATAATGTCATTGAGGGTAAATAACAGATGCAACGGAGCGGTATGAGCGGTAATATCATCCCCGTTTATATTACGGACAGTACCATCAGAACTTGGACCGGCTCTTTCAATGGAGATAACATGGGAAACCGGTGGTTCGCTACTTTGCCATAACTTGACGATAGAAGAAACTGAGGGATCTTCAGCGCTAGCCGCATCCACAGGAACAACATCATAAGGCAGGTTAGCCGGTATTCCCGCTGCCCTCGCCGCCGTTTGGACAGCATTGAGACATAAAGGATCGGTAACCAGACGCACCGGTACTCCAACTCTTTGAAGTCCCGCCGCTAGGTGAGCGCAACCGATGGGACCATCATTTTCCGCAGCCGGAGGAGTGCCATGGGGAATAAAAAATCCTGTGATAATTGCGACATGGGGGGATGGATGTTCAGCGATGGAGCGAGCGGCACCCAGCAGCCCCCCTTTAGCCGCCTGCACCAGTGGCTGTATACCATGACCTACATCTCGTCCACAGATAGTTTCAATTTGTTCGATCCGGTTGAGAATTTCTGGAGAATTGTCAATGACAGCACTCATCGGCATTTATTTTAATATTGACTAATGACTAATGGCTACAGGGTGTGGGAGACAAATGACAAATGACAAATGACCAATGACAAATGACAAATGACAATTGACCAATGACGATCTCCACTTAGATGGCGTTTTGGACAACTTCGTTGACGACATTTTCCAGGAGATTTAGTCCCTTCTCTAATACCTCTTCCGAAACAGTTAAAGGTGGCAAACAGCGAATCACCTCCCCTTGTGCGCCAGCGGTTTCCATGATTAGCCCCTGGGCAAAGGCTGTCTGGATAATTTTTTTAGCGAGGTTTCCATCTTTGCTGTCTAACCCCTGAATCATACCCCTACCTCTAACCGAAAACTCGGCTTTCTTTGTCGTTTTGGCTATCTGCTGCAATCGGGATTCCATGAAGATACCTTTTTGTTTAACCGAGGCTGACAAACTGTCATCTTGCCAATAGATATCCAAAGCAGCTTTAGCGGTGACAAAGGCGAGGTTGGGTCCTCTAAATGTGCCACTATGTTGTCCGGGTTTCCATTGATCGAATTCAGGTTTAATCAGTACCAAGGAAAACGGCAAACCGAAACCACTCAAGGATTTAGAGAGGGTAACAATGTCAGGGTAAATACCAATGTCTTCAAAACTGAAAAAGGTACCGGTTCGTCCACACCCCACTTGGATATCGTCCACAATTAAGAGGACATCATATTTACGACAGACCTTTTCGAGCGATCGCAACCACTCAAATCTTGCCACATTCACCCCACCTGCTCCCTGAATGGTTTCGACAATCACCGCTGCTGGAAGTGTTACCCCACTGCCTACATCGGAAAGGACTTTGTCGAGGTACTCTGTTGTATCAATAGCCTCACCCAAGTACCCATCATAGGGAATAAACGTTACCCCTGTGGTTGATATTCCTGCCGCTGCTCGCTGAGAGGCTTTGGCAGTTGTGGCTAAGGAACCCAGGGTGACGCCATGATAGCCATTAGAAAAGGCAATTACATTTTCTCGCCCTGTTATCTTGCGAGCCAGTTTCAGCGCCGCCTCTACCGCATTGGTTCCTGTTGGTCCTGGAAACTGAACTTTATAATTTAATTGCCTAGGTTCAAGAATAATGGCGGCAAAGGTTTCCAGAAATTCCTCTTTCGCCACCGTTGCTAAATCCAGACCATGAATTATACCATCTGACTCGAGATAACGGATTAGTCGTTCTTTGAGTTGGGGGTTATTATGTCCATAGTTTAGCGTACCCACTCCACAGAGGAAGTCAATGTACTTACACCCTTGTTTATCTTCTAAAATAGCGCCTTGTGCCTGCTTAAATACCGTGGGAAATAAACGGCTATAGCTTCGCACATTGGATTCCAATTCATGGAAAATTCTCATCCGATTAGTCTCAGTTTTTCCTATACGTTTTTCCAGCGCTCTTAAGCTTTGGCTAGAGTTGTCTGACTTTACCCGTGAAGTGATTATCCTAAAAATACAAGGTAATTCTCCCCCCGAAACAATCAGTGGAGGATTAGCCTAAGAAAATACGTTCTAGTTCTCGGGTTGAATCACTATAGGTGGTTCTGGCATGTGCCATACATTCGTTATCCCAAAGCAAACAGGAGTATTGCTCCATCCGAATCGCCAAGTGATTTGCTTCGTAATAGTCGATAAATCGGTCGGTAATTTCTGCCAAAAATGGATCGGGAGTAAAGGGCTTGAGGTTCTCTGGATCGGGGCTGTAGTCACCGTATTTAATATAGTTGCAAGACAAGCGTAAAATCGGCTTGTTCCCCGAAAATGATAAGATGGGATGAATGGCGCCTTCGGTACGGTTGGCATGGATGCCTCCAGTGGCACCAAAATAGTGCCGCGTCTCCATGAGTTTTTTCTTTTCTGCTTCGGTAAGCGTCTTGACAAATCCTTTTACATAAGCTAAAGTTGTTATCCCCCCCCCACAATTTGCCTGCTTTTTGCACCAAAGTGCCAGATATTTCGGTGGGTTTTGATAATCGCTGGCTTCGGTGTGAGGCAGCACAACCCGTTGACCTCGGGCGTCGGACAAGTTCAGAAAATTAGATTCCCATTTGACGTGGAATATCTCTTGCCCGTATTGCGGTTTTAACGTCTCACCTGTGACCAATTTAGCCCATTCAATCCAGTTAAAACTGGGGTTTCCTGTTTCTACATAGATAAAGCTATTTTGCTGGAGGACTTGCTGAGACTTGGAAATTGAAGTCTCTGAGCAATCCACTAAATCTTTCAGCAAACTCGTGATCATTAATTATGTATCCTATTTAACTGTTTATGTTCACCAAAAGCATTATATAGACCGAGGATACTAGACAAAACCAAATATTAATATTTTTTTACAAAAAATCAATGGCGTGATTGTGAAAAAATCATAATAAACTCAGTTTTTAGCTCCGCTTACAAGATGTGGATCGCATAGCATAATCCCCCCCAAAGTGCAAAGATTCAATTGGACAATTGGACAAGATATCACCCATTTAGGTGAGTTGAACTTGGGAAAGGAGTAATTCTAAGGCTTTGCCACGATGGCTGTAGCATTGCTTTTGTTTACGACTCATTTGGGCAAATGTTAACCCCTGTTCTGGTACATAAAAAATCGGATCATAGCCAAAGCCACCTGTACCCAGGGGAGCCTTGAGAATTTCACCTCGACACACGCCTTCCACTTCTGTTGCGATTGTGCCATTAGGACGAGCGATCGCGATCGCACAAACAAACTGCGCCCCCCGATTAGACGTATCCCCTAATTCAGACAATAACCGCTCAATCCGTTCTGTATCGGTTTTCCCGTAGCGTGCAGAATAAATCCCCGGCGCTCCATTTAAAGCATCGACTTGTAAGCCGGAATCATCGGCGATTGACCATTCACCCGTGGCTTGGGCGACACCTAACGCCTTGAGACGAGCATTTGCTGCAAAGGTATCACCTGTTTCCTCAATCTCAATATCCGGTGGTTTAAGCTGCAATTCCCAGGGCAAATCTTTAAGATATGCCTGCATCTCGCGCAATTTACCGGGATTTCCTGTGGCAACAATTAGGTTGGTCATTTGTCATTCGTCATTCGTCATTTGTTAGGGAACAGGCAATAGGCAATAGGCAATAGGCAACACCTCTGCTTCGCTCGGTGTGTCATAGGGAATAGAGTAATGGGCTATAGAAATTTTGTCTCCCATCTATCTCCCCCTGCTCCCCCTGCTCCCCCATTCCTCATCCCTGATTTCTATTTGCCCAATCTTTTGCCCAATTGAGAGTTTGACGAACTTGTTCTGGAGTGGAGGCTTCACAGTAAAGGCGTAAGACAGGTTCAGTACCACTAAATCGAATCAGTAACCAACTACCATTGGCTAACCGGAATTTATACCCATCGATAGTTAAACAATCAACAACTGCTTGACCATTAATCTCAGTCGGGGGTTGGGTGTGCAGTTGGTTAAGTAGACGCGATCGCTCGTCCATTCCGGCTAGATGTAAATCAATGCGATCATAGAATGAGGTATAACCTGTTTGTTCTTGTAAGCGTTGGTAAAGTTGGCTTAAATCCATCCCTGATTGGGCGATCGCTTCCAACAGATACAGGGCAGAAAGTAAAGCATCGCGTTCTGGGATATGTGTCCCATACCCAATTCCACCGGATTCTTCACCTCCCAGCAAGACTTGGGTAGAAACCATGCGATCGGCAATATATTTGTACCCAATGGGGGTTTCGTGGAGGGGCAATTGATAAAGCTGGGCAATTTGGGGAATTAAATCCGAACCACTAATCGTTTTTACCACTTCCCCTGTCTCTTGCCGTCGGGATGCTAAATGTTCAATCAGAATCGGGATTAGAATTTGAGAACTGAGGAAATTGCCTTGTCCATCCACTGCCGCGATGCGATCGCTATCTCCATCAAAGACTAATCCTACCCGTAATGTATCCTCAGTTTGCCGTCGGTGAGTACGGATGTGACGGAAGAGTTGAGACAGATAACGGGGTAACGGTTCCGGCGCACCACCCCCAAATAAGGGATCACGGGAACTATTGAGTTCTTGAATCGGTACATCTAAAATTTTGCTCAAGCCCCCTGCGGCTGCGCCATGCATGACATCGGCAAAGACTGTCAATTTGCCTTGGGTAATCAGGTTCTGAATACTAGCCAAATTTACTTTTGAGCGCAGCGCCTCACAATAACTTGACCAAGGATCAAAGGATTGGATTTTACCTGGCGTTGGCACTGAGGCTGGGGGTTGAGCGAGTTGGGCTTCAATTTTTTGGGTAATTTCTGGCGGAACTGATCCCCCAAATGCCCCTTTCACTTTTAGTCCCAAATAATTAGCTGGATTATGGCTGGCGGTGAGAACCAAAGCACCTAGTGCATTCTGATGATTTGCCGCCCAACTAAATGCTGGGGTGGGGGCATAACTTTCAGAAAGCAACACATCAAATCCCAGGGATTGGACAACCTCCGCCGTCTTTTTGGCAAAGGTTTCCGCCATAAAGCGCCGATCATAACCCACCACCACAGTACGGCTACCCCTGGTTTTGCCGTAACACTCAGCCAGGATTTGAGTGGCGGCTGTCGCGACTAACGCCACACGCTCAAACGTAAAATCGGCGGCGATCACACCTCGCCAGCCGTCTGTACCAAACTTAATTGCATCCATAGTCCTTGCTCAAAAATAAGAAAATTTAATAAGATTAAAGTGCTAAGACTGACGGCTGAATCTTAGCACCTGTTGCGCCAACTGTCTTGTTGGGACAACATTATTTAATACTCTCTCCCCAGCTTCCCCAGCTTCCCTGTACCTCAATCATTGGCTGTGGATTCATTCTCAGAGATTGATGCTTCCGGAAAATTGGTTAGCAGCGATCGCAGTTTCATCCGCGCCACATAGGGCCAACCCCCTAATTCTTCAATATCTTTAAGCAGCGCGTACAGAGTTTGTCGATTGTCGGGTAACGAGTCTTGAAAGAGGCTATCTCGAATCTCGCGGTGCGCCTCTTCCAGCGTCCGCAGCAGAGTCAGCAGTGTTAACGTATCTCCTTTATGGCTATGGGCTAACGCCCAAATCTCCGTCTTTAGAGCTTGTAGTTTGACCTGTAGTTCCTGGGCATCTAACTCATTACTCAAATTCATCCTACCCCTGTTAATCCTAGTTATTTCTTGCCACCCGCTTGATTAAAAGCGTAAACGTGTCGCTTCCCGTGTACAATGAAGCGAGAAAAGCTAAGGTTCACGCTTTCGGCATCATGTAGAGAACACGGCTTAAGTGAGTCATGGTTCAATCTACTTATTGTGCGATTTGCGCGATTTGCGCGATCGCCGACAGCCAGCGTGTGACCAAAACTATACCACGAGCATAGTTGCGGTTTAGGAAGAATCGGCTAGAAAATTCTCACGATAATCTTTGATCAGCGTGAGAATGGGTGTCATGAACCACAGCCTGATTCACAAATCACCATAAAAAATTTTTTCTTTCTTTAGAGATTGACGATTGAGGTTGACCATGAGGTATCGCGCATTGATTGTTGCCTTTTTGGCATTGTGTTTGGGGGTGTTAACGGCTTGTTCAGAAGCAACAGCGACTAGTCCTGATCAATTGACCTACGACCAGATTAGAAATACGGGCTTAGCGAATTTATGTCCCCAGCTTTCGGAAACAACTCGTGGTTCTATTCCCATTGAGTCTGATAAGTCCTATCGAATTGTCGAGCTGTGTCTACAGCCAACCAGCTTCTTTGTCAAGGAAGAACCTGCAAATAAGCGTAGAGAGGCAGAATATATCCCAGGTAAGTTATTGACCCGGTCTACCTCTAGCCTAGATCAAGTTGAAGGTTCCTTGAATCCTGGAGAAAATGGCAGCCTTGTCTTTACTGAAGAGGATGGTATTGACTTTCAAGCTATTACAGTACAGCTACCTGGAGGCGAACAAGTTCCCTTCATGTTCACAATTAAAAGTTTGGTTGCCACAAGTCAGCCAAACATGACCAGCGTGAATACGTCTACTGACTTTGAAGGGGAATTTAAGGTGCCGTCTTATCGGGGGGCTGTGTTCCTCGATCCTAAAGGTCGTGGCGTAGCATCTGGCTATGATAACGCGATCGCGCTGCCTTCCAAAGCGGATGAAGAGGAATTTGTTCGCGCTAACGTTAAGCGCGTAGAGACCCGCTCCGGTGAAATGTCTCTACAGGTTTCTAAGGTTGATAGCTACACCGGAGAAATTGCTGGTACTTTTGAGAGCGAACAGACGGCTGATACTGACTTAGGTGCCGAAGAAGAACCTGAAGAAGTCTTGATCCGAGGGATCTTTTACGGTCGCGTTGAAGCTGAAGAAGCTTAACGGCTTAGGACTTCGGTACTAAACCGTCTTTGATCTAATTAATTAGTAGAGACGTTGCCTGCAACGTCTCTACCTTACCTTTTGCCTGACAAATATGAAGGAAGGTTAAGCAAATTTACAAATTTTAACCTTAACTGGATTTTGCACTCACCCAAGACCTTGGTAGACTCAATATGCACCTTTAAATATCGGCGCGGGTCGAGTCACCCCCCAATTGCCATATTCTCAAGTCCAAAATCGTAAGTAAGAGATAACGAGTACAACCAACTATGGTAGATACCCTTAAAAAACCTAGCTTTGAAGAAATCAGACCTGGCGTTAAATCCCCGGCGAAGGAGACCATTCTGACGCCTCGGTTCTACACGACAGACTTTGAAGCCATGGCGCAGATGGACCTCTCGCCGAATGAGGATGAGCTATTGGCGATTCTAGAAGAGTTCCGTTCGGACTACAATCGCCACCACTTCGTCCGGGACGCTGAGTTTGAGCAGTCTTGGGAGCATATAGACGGTGAAACCCGCCGCTTGTTTGTTGAATTTCTGGAGCGTTCCTGTACAGCAGAATTCTCTGGATTTTTACTTTATAAGGAACTGGGTCGTCGGATCAAAGATAAAAGTCCGGTGCTGGCAGAGTGTTTCACGCTCATGTCTCGTGATGAAGCACGTCATGCGGGTTTTCTGAACAAGGCGATGTCAGATTTCAATCTGGCGCTGGATTTGGGATTTTTGACCAAGAATAAGAAGTACACCTTCTTCCAGCCGAAGTTTATCTTCTACGCCACGTATTTGTCGGAGAAGATTGGCTACTGGCGGTATATCACCATTTATCGCCATTTTGAAGCCCATCCTGAAGACCGCATTTACCCCATCTTCCGGTTCTTTGAAAACTGGTGTCAGGACGAAAATCGTCATGGGGATTTCTTTGATGCGATCATGAAAGCCCAGCCGCAAATGTTAAATGATTGGCAGGCGAAGTTATGGTCTCGCTTCTTCTTGCTCTCAGTATTTGCGACAATGTATCTAAATGACATCCAACGGTCTGGTTTCTATCAGTCGATTGGTTTAGATGCCCGCGAGTATGATAAGCATGTGATTAAGAAGACCAATGAAACCGCTGCACGGGTATTTCCAGTGATTTTAGATGTGGAACATCCTAAGTTCTACGAACGTCTAGAAGTCTGTATTGGCAATAACGAAAAGTTAACGGAAATTGCTAACTCCAACAGTCCAAAGTTCGTGCAATTTTTCAAGAAGCTGCCCTACTATGTCTCTAATGGCTGGCAGTTCCTGAGACTCTACCTGATGAAGCCCATGGAAGTTGCTTCTCAGCAGGGCGTAGTTCGTTAAATAACTCAGTTCCAGACAGCATGGTATGATGGCGCGTCTGGAACGACCTCAAATTTGTCTCCGCTAATTTAATAAAATCTTCCCTCGCTGACCTCTTTTGATGGATAGCGAGGGTTTTTCCTATAATAGTGACAGATCCAGTCACTAAACTCTGCGGATTTATACCAAGTTGCGTTCTATCATGTCATTCTGAGCGAAGCGAAGAATCTGGACAGATGCGCGAGCGTCACTCCGTTTCACGGAGCCTGCCCTCGAAGGTCGTGAAGGGTTCTGCAGATGCTTCGTTTCGTTCCTCCGCTTCGCTCCGGACTCCACTCAGCATGACAGATTCTACCTTAGACTGCAACTTGGTATTAGTATCATGTTTACAGCGTTTTCTTTCCTCGATGTGATACACCATTTTCAAGAGTAGAAAAGCACTGTCTCATCGTTACTGTACTACACCGTGTTAGAAAGTGCTGTAACCGAATCAGAGAAATCCTACAGCTTGTTTTCTAATTTAAGCAAACTATTAATTGTTATAATTAGTAATTTTTAATGACTGACTTTTCAGAATAGAATTGAAGTTTTTAAATTTTGAATTTTAATCTGCGAATAAACAAGACTTAACGTTGAGTCAATACTATACTAGCTAACGACATCTTCTTCAGTTATTACAGCAGCCCTTGTTAACCCAGTGATACTATCACTGGGTTTTTTGCCAAGGAGAATTCCCCGGCTGTTTTGCCCACCAACTGCGATTAATAAACCAATGCTCTAGACTTTATTGAGCTTCCGTTGTAGGTAAGTGATCATTTCTCCTACAGCTTCGAGCTTACCTCTCAGTTTCCACGCACTTTCACTGTTTTCTCCTCTTGATTCGATGACATTAAGAGTCCGTTGGTATTCGGTCTGACGCTCTAACCAGTAATCCAAATCCTGACGAGAGACGGATGGAGACTGATCGCTAGAATTACTCAAGGTACTATCCTCAACTCAATACCATGTCAATTCTCACACTATCCCCTTTTTCAAAAAATCGCTGCCATTCTCATTAGCTGGATCAAGTTCTAAGTAGTTGGGCAAAAGAAAACGGCATTGTATGAAGTTTTGTAAATAGCCCGCAAACCCTTACATAAACGAATGACATAAGACGTAGCTAGCTTCTCGCTCCCTTGAGTATGACAATCTCCACCTTGAACTTTAATTGTGTCCACCTACTTATTAGCCACCGTGACATCCTCCCACACCAAATCATAGATCATGGTGTGGGCTTCCAACATCGCTGTTAGACATTGCTGCCCTGCGCCACTTATCTAGACTAAAAGCCCCCGACAGCCCGACTTGACAGCCAATTTCTTTCCCCCAGAGTCCCTGGGTACTCAATTGCTCATAGCCTCGGTTACAGATTTCTTGCGCTGAAGCTATATCCCTATCAACTTCATATTTGCATTCCGGGCAACTATGCCACCTATCAGATAGTTCTTTTGGGACCTCAATGCGGCAGTTTGGACAAGTCTGAGAGGTTCCTCTATGGTCAACTTCAGCAATATAAACACCGCGTTGCTTGCCCACATAATAAAGAATATCTCTAAACTGACCAAAACCGGCGTCAACTGTATGTTTGCCTAGAAACCCTTTCGCCATAGTTCGGAAATCAATATCCTCTAAGAAGATAGTTCCCGCCATGTCGCAGAGTTTATGAGCCAATTTGTACTGATAGTCTTTTCGCTTGAATGCAATATGATTATGCAATCGTTCTACTTTGCGTCTGGCTTTTTCATAGTTCTTAGAACGCTTCTCTTTCTTAGATAACCTGCGTTGTAGCACTTTCAGCCTACGATGCATATCCTTGAAAAACTTGCGTCCTGGTTCTACAAAGCCGTCACTGGTAGCCAAATAACTATTCAATCCAACATCAACCCCAATGAAATGACCATGAGGTACGGTATCAGGAATAGAAATATCAGATTGAATGCTTATGACTACAAACCAACCTACCGCTTTTTTAATTACCCTAACTTGTTTAACAACAAAACCATCGGGGATTGGTCGATGCAAATTAATCTGAACTTTCCCAAGCTTAGGTAATTTAATCTGCCATCCGGTTATAGGATTTGTCTTGAATTGAGGGAAAAGTATCGACTTCTTATGTCCATACTTTTTGAACCTTGGAAATCCATAACCCCGATTTCGGAAAAAATCCCAAGCATCATGTAATCGTCTGATGGTTGTTTGCAATACCTGAGAAGGTACTACCTTTAGTCTTGGGTAATCCTTTTTAGCTTTGGGTAAATTGTTCTGTTGTTGCTGATACCCTGGAAAAGGATAATCAGCAGCCATTATGTATTCTGATTCTAAACTACACCTATCTATTGGACACTTCCTTGAAGCAATCCAATCTTTTAGCTCCCTAAGAGCATAATTATAAACACCTCTACAAGTTTCGAGCCACTCGTTCAGTGATTCGACTTGTTCGGCATCAGGATAGATTCGATAAGTGTAATTTAGATTCAGCATATATTGACTATAACTTAGTCTACTGTAAATGACAAGTTATAGTAAACGCATATTTTGAGCGTATTTTGGGGGAGTCCATGTTGTTACTGAGCTTGTCGAAGTATCAAGGGCGCGCTCATCAAAGATTACAGCGTGGGACTTATAGCTCCCCCAAACCCCCTCGCAAAGTTAACTAAACAGTCCAGTTCCCATTGCATCTGAGTACAGACTTTTTCATAGCAAGCATTGACATATTCGCGATCGCTAGCTGCATCACGACCATACCGTTCAAAGACAATCGGCGCACAAACACGAGTGTAAATCTGGACAGGCAAGGGAATATTGGGTAGTGGTCCAATCGCCAATCCCCACGGTAGACCTAAATAAACTGGAAACACTTCCGGATCAAGACCAAATAACCAGGGAAAAAGTCCCCAATCGTGCAATTGTCGAATCTGGTCGTAAAAATCAGCCAGGACAATCAATGTATCATGAGCGCCATGAGAAATAACGGGTATAATCGGCACACCTTCCCGTAATGCCAGCTTAATAAACCCTTGACGCCCCGCTAAATGGATTTGATTCCGCATGGTATGGGGACGAAAGACATCCTGTGCCCCCCCAGGGTAGACGAGGACACTAGCACCTCGACGCAAAGCCGCGATCGCCATTTTGGGATGAGTCCTGATTGCCCCCGTCTTAGCCGCTAGTCGTGCCGTGTTTGGGTCAATTTTCCAGCCATTGGGGTGCATCAGACCATAAACTGGATGTTCGGTACCAAAACGCCGAAACCAGTCATACATGACCATGATCATATCCGGTGCGACAAGTCCGCCGTTGTGAGACCCCACAAATAAGGCGTTACCCTGATCCCGAATGTGATGCCAGCCATCGGTTTTCACCCGAAAGTAGTAGTGGTAAAACCATCCCCATAAGGGCATGAAAGATTGGATGGTTTGGGGATCACGTTCATCGAGTGACCACCCGGGTTGGTCGTTTGGGATTGAGTTACCATTCATGAACGAAACAAAATGTTGGGTTGGGCGGATTCTGACCAAAAGCAGAAGAGTATAAGCTTACTTTTCACGGGATCTGGAAAACATCTCTCCAAACCTCTCTCCTGCTCGGAGTATAAGAGGCACAACCTGAGTGACTTTCTTCGAGAAACAGGATGACTTGCATCCTTGATAAATATTAACGGAACTCAATGCATAAGGCTCTACTTGCAGTATTCTCAGTCGAAAAAAAACCCCCTAGGTGAGCCTCGAAGACACCGCTAGGGGATTCCCAAACAACCTAAACACTAAACAGGAGAATAACGACCACGTTGGAATGCGTTTAAGCTCCCTTACTTACCTAGTTTGCACCCCCGAACGGCTTTTTATGTTTAGCTATGATGAAAAGCGTGTAAAGATTTGATGAATTTTTGCCTGATCAAGTAACTCATATCACATTTTGCTCTAGTGGGGGTGAGGGGTAGCACCCATCACAATGCTTGGGGAAATCCTTGGGAAATTGATAGTACAACTCCAGTTTTCCCCAAACATTATGGATACTAACGAACTCCTGCGGCGTTATCTAGCCAGGGAACGGAATTTTCAGGGTGCTAATCTCAGGAAGATCAATCTTATGGGTGCTGATCTTAACGGTGCTGACTTGATTGGTGCTGATTTGAGTGGTGCTGATCTCAGGGGTACTCAACTGATTGACGCCGATTTAAGCAACACGGATCTCAGCCGAGTTAATCTCAGTGGCGCTAACCTGAAACAGGCTAACTTAAGCGGTGTCAATTTAAATGCAGCTAACCTGAGCCGCACTTTCTTGATGCATGCCGATCTCAGAGGCGCGACTTTGATTGAGGCGAACCTCATGGATGCTGACTTAGCGGATGTTAATCTCAGCCGAGTTAATCTCACTCAAGTTAATCTCAGCCGAGCTAACTTAAGTAGTGCGAACTTATTTGGAGCCATCCTAAAGGAAGCCATTATGGTGGGCGCTGATCTGAGTGGTGCTTTTTTAATTGGTGCTGACTTAAGCGATACCAACTTAAGTGGCGCTAATCTCAGCGGTGCTGATTTGAGAGGAAGCAATCTCAGTCGGGTTAACCTCAGTGGTGCTGATCTGTTCGGTGTGAATCTGAGTGGTGCTAATCTGACTCAGGCTACTTTGAATCGGGCGAACTTAAGCTATAGCAATCTGAGTAATACTAATCTCACAGAAGTTGATCTGAAGATTACCGACGTAGAGAACGCTCGATTTGGAGAGAATGAGGGACTCTCTGAAACCAACCAGTTTGATTTGCAGCGACGCGGGGCAATCTGGGAAATGACGAGTTTTAGTGTGGGGGGAATGCCAGGTTCTTAGGGATGGTCAACTACTCAGGGTTACTTCGTTGAACCCTGAGCTTGAAAGAGCCAGATTTCAATAACAGTTGTCTACCACGATTAGTCTGACACTGGCACACACGGCGGGATGTTCTCCTAGTCCAGCCTGCTGTAAGACCCCTGGCTTGGGTCGCTTTAAGACAGGACATCTTGTGTCAGATGGTGGTAAGGAGCAAGTCACATTTATTGGATTATCTCCAAAATGCAACGAGTACCAGTAATTTCACCTGACGGGCGTCCATTAATGCCCACAAAACCGGCTCTTCCGTACCTGTTATGCTAAATTGCATCAGAATACGCCCAAAATCCTTGCTTAGCAAGGATTTTGGGCGTTATTTCGAGTTAACTTAGACTGTGGAGGCATAAAATCACGGTATAACTGAATTTGGAGCCGTTTTA
>NZ_JAVKBY010000120.1:0-19528 GCF_040222985.1 Coleofasciculus sp. F4-SAH-05 | reverse complement strand
ACGGCACTCAACCAGTCCACAGGCACTTCCCCACCTAACTGGCGGCTATCTCCAAATTAATGGAGGCATTAAAATCTCTGTCGATTTCCAGTCCGCAGTTATCGCACCGGAAAACTCGCTCTGATAAAGGCATCTCCTCTTCGAGCTTAATTGACCCGTCTAGAGTAAAGCTGTCATGTTTTCCCTTGCGCTTGAACTGAGGCGGTTTTTTGTTTTTCTTGAACGCAGCTTTCCAAGCTTGGGCTAATTGTCTAAGCGCAAACTGGGGGGCGCATTTGCTCACCTCATAGTACCAAGGGCAGATGGGTTTAACCAGCGCTACTAACCACTTGTGTAAGTCAATCCCAGTGGGGAACTTGATTTTATCCTCTCTTGTGTCCCGGTTGTGGTCAAGTATTTGCTTGGTTAAACCTAGACCCCAATTCCACGCATGGCGGGAAACGCCACAATGTTTAGCTAATGCGGTTCGCTGTTTGTTGTTGAGTTTTAGCTCGGTTTTAAATCCTAATAGCATTATTGAACATCCTTGACCACTTGAGTCATGCCGTCAATTAGATTTTTGTTTTTCCGAGAACGTGAACCATACAAACGAGCCGAAAATACAGTGATTAGTTCAATCATGTCTGTCACTAACTCTTGCTCAAAACTTAACTCCTCAGATGATTTGTTATCGAAAGAGATGACAAGAGGTGATTAGGGATTTGGTTACAGTTCTCAACCCTTAGCTGCGATCGAGGGAACCAGGTTTGTCGGGGCGGGTTTAGGGACTTTCGTCTCGCCATGAGATGATAACATTCGTACAAAACCCGCCCTATCTTCCCCGCACCGCCGCACCCCTACACCCCTACACCCCTACACCCCATCACCTGATCTACGGATAAAAACTCAACAACGGTAATCCCAACTTTTCATCCCACCCCATGATCAGATTCAAACATTGAATCGCTTGACCGGCTTGACCTTTAATCAAGTTATCGGTAACTGACATAACAATCACCCGGTCAGTACGCGGATCAACTTCAACGCTGATATAACACAAATTCGTCCCACACGCCCACTTGGTTTGCGGATACGTCCCACTGGGTAAGACGCGCACACAAGGAGAAGCGCGGTAAAATGCATTATAAATCGTCGCCAAATCTTCTCGCACTAATCCGGGGTCACGTAATGTTGCATAAACCGTTGCTAAAAGTCCGCGCACCATTGGCATCAGATGAGGGGTAAACTGAACCATCACCTCATGACCCGCCAAATCGCTGCAAATCTGCTCAATTTCCGGCGTATGGCGATGACGCGCCACTCCATAAGCCGCCACCGAACTATCCGCTTCTGCGAGTAAAAGATTGGTTTTCGCCTTACGCCCCGCCCCTGATGTGCCTGATTTGGCATCAATAATCGCCGTATCGGGCTGAATTAACCCTTGTTTGAGCAACGGCGCAAGTGCCAAAAGACTGGTGGTAACATAACAGCCAGGACACCCTACCAACTTCGCCTCAGCGATGCGATCGCGATATAATTCCGGTAAGCCATAAACTGCTGAAGCTACAGTTTCCTGGTCATGGCGTTCTCCTCCATACCAGGTTTTATAGGTCTCTAAATTCTTAAACCGATAGTCAGCCGAAAGGTCAATCACCTTACAGCCTTTCGCCAACAACGGCGGCGCCATTTGATACGCCAAACCATTGGGTAACGAGAGAAACACCACTTGACAACGGCTAGCAATTTTATCTAAATCAATCTCCTCTATGGTCAAATTCACACAATGACCCAAATGAGGATACAGTTCAGAAAACGGCTTCCCCGCACTACTACTTCCTCCTAAATAAACCACCTCAACGCCTGGGTGATCCATCAATAGGCGTATCAATTGCACGCCTCCATAGCCAGAAGCGCCAATAATGCCGACAGGCAATTGTCCTAAATCACCCATAATATTCCTTCCCTAACAGAGTTAACATCGAAAACAGATGAACATTTGCTGCATTTTAGCTTGAACCACGAGTTATGGATGGCAGGAGTTTTGACCCGTCGCAACGCTTGTCGGGCATAGCGCGTGAGTGAACTTCCCCATCCCCCACCCGACACCCCCTGAGTTCGCTACTATAAAGTCAGACCATTCCACTGCCAAGGGATAGTAACTCAATGCCAATCCGATTATCCACGCCAGAGGCAAATGTTTCTGCTAATCCAGACACAGACACACCTCATTGCCATCCGCCCCATCGTGTAGAAAGCCAGCGGATTGGTTCATTGCAGCCAAAAATGCTGAACACCGAAAAAGCCCAACGCATGGCAGAATTGTTCAGTTCCCTGGGTGATACAAATCGACTGAGGATCATCTCCCTACTCGCGATCGCAGAACTCTGCGTATGTGACATCGCCGCCGCGCTGGATATGAGCGAATCCGCCGTCTCCCATCAATTACGCACCCTACGAGCCATGCGATTAGTACGGTATCATAAACGCGGTCGCAAGGTCTATTATCATCTTCAAGATCAGCACGTTCTCGACTTGTATCAATCCGTCGCCGAACATCTAGATGAACCTGATCTAAATAATGAATCCTAAATTCCCCATTCCCTGTTCCCCATTCCCTAAACAATGATTATTTGGCAACAAAATAGTGACAATCCTGAAAATGGCGCAAATCTCACCAAAACCAGTAAATTTTGGACAGCGCTAAACAACCGTAAAATTGCCTGGCGACAGCGACTAATTCCTCCCAGTGGAAATGCCCAGGAAATTGACTGGGAATGGCAGCGGTTTGACGACGAATTTAAACTGCAAAATACCCAAATTCGCGGAATTACACTCTATTGGCAAAAAGTGGACACCGATCAAGAACGCAGCACCACGCCCTGGAAACTTGAACTTGATCCGCAACAGCTTCAGCTTTATATTTATCCTCAATCTCAGAAAAATTTAGTCATCCGGGTGGGAATTCCGGAAGTTATCTATCAGAAAATAGAAATTACCAATCCGCAATGGGAAAGTTACTCTCAAGAGGAACATCATATTATCACATTGCGTGATAAGCAGCAACAAATCGAGGTCAAACTTACTCTAAGCCCCGAAAATATCGCCCAGCTTAAAGAAAATATGCCCGGATAGTAGCAGGGAGAGATCACCATAATTCTCCCTTCAAAAGAGGGAATTTGATGATATTTTTTAACCAAAACTATCGGATGCAACCAAATAAACACCGCTACTACTACTATCACTATCAACATCTATAAATACTGAATCTCTCCCCCCTGTGCTAATTTGACTCCGGTTAATTCCTTGAGTCACTATCTGTAATAGCCGTTGCGGTGTAAATGATTCCAACTCGACAAAATTACCGGATTCTAACCATGCTAGTTCCTCAGCCGATAACTCTTGCCGTATCTCTACCCCTAATTGTCTCGCCTGTTTTGCTGATTCTGGGGAGGATTCAATAAAAAGATTGCGACTATTTAAGACATGACGGGGAAGTAATCCTAAATCATAAATGGTGACGGTACTATCAGCAAACCAATTGGAACTTGTTTGCAGGTTATGAATCAGGGTGATACCATGAGGACTGGCATTATGTAGGACGTAGACATTTAATTCGGGATTGCGTCTGAGCATGTCTAATACCGTTGAAAAAATGCTTTGGGGATACCCGGTAATACTTAAAACGGCACAGTTATTTTCAAAATGAAAATTATTAGCAATTAACAGTTGAGCAATGGTAGCACTATCACAGACGACAACTCGGTCAAAACTATAAGCGGTGATATCCGGATTAATGGATGTGGGTAAACGTTTCTGATTCGGAGAGGGTAAAAGTTGTTCAACTGTGCCATTAATTTGTTGCCAACGTTCTAACCAACTTTGGAATTTACTCAGTGTAATCGAAACGGTTTGTAAGAATGTGCTTTGGCGACGCAGCTGACGAATTCCTAAATAGAACGATAACATACCGACAATAATAGTTATCGCAAATTGGCAAAAAATCAGCCAGTTACCTCCACTACCATCGACGGTAGAGAATAAAAGAGATAAAATTCCATAGAGAAGCAAAAATCCACCAATAATTTGTAAATATCTAGCATTGCGATTACGGACTCTTCTGGACGTATTGGCAGAATTGCTGATTTGGTAACAGGCAAAAATTAAGAGCGGGATTCCGATGTAAGGAATAATAACAATCAGAATCCAGGCAAAGATTTGCAGGACAACATTGTTGATCTTGCGTTTAATTCTCTTGTTGATAAGGTAGTATAATTGTTGAGGGGTAAAGTATAGACTGCCATTTACTGATAAATCCGAGATGGCTTTAGCAAAAAATGGATCAGTTATTTTGGTCTGACCCATAGTTGTGGGTTCAAAGACAAAGGGATGTCCACAGTTTTTACACCGTCCTTGATTGGCGGTGCGGTCTTTATGATTATTATCAGTTTGACATTGAATGCATTTCATAATTCACTTTTCTCCATAGGATTCTTGATTAACATCCTTCATTTTGCCTAACCTAGATAACCATCGCGAGTTTAAGATTAGATTAATTACGCATTGATTTCCAAGTTCACATAATTAAACTTAAAACCACTTATTTTGAGCGCCCAATAGATTTCATAGTCTTAGATATTATTTCTATAATTCGCTAAAACGTTCACTCAAATACTCCCAATTACTCTGCGTACCTCTGCGCCATCCTCTGCGTCCTCTGCGTTGAAAAAATATAATTGTCACCCTAACAGATTTGGTAAGCTGCTATGCAGCTAAATCCAATAATTTAGCTCCTGAAACCCTTTGATAGCTTAGATTGCCTTATCAAATTAAATGCGTTACAGCTTATCATAACTGATTTTCTGGGCGCAGGTCAGGTAAAGGTTAGCTGCAGTTCAGGTAAACTCAGGTAAAGGTCAGGTGCAGGGCGCACTGACGTGCGCCCCTACGCACCTGGCAAATTAAGCAAATACCTGATTATCTAATAAAATACTATAATCTTCCCGTTTTCTAATCAATCGATGAGTCCCCTGTTCGACTAACACTTCAGCCGGACGCGGACGGTGTAAGAAATGAGACGACATAGCATATCCGTAAGCACCGCTATCCAGAATCGCGATAACATCTCCATTCTTTAACGCGGGGAGTTGGCAATTGCGTCCCAAGTAATCCCGTGAATAAGTTGTATTTCCACACACATCGGTGGGATACTGTTCACGCTGGTTATCGGTAAAACTGACAATTTTTCGATAGCCACCATGCACCGATGGAACGGATAAATTCGCCACGGTGGTATCGACGCCGACAATTTGTTTGCCGTTTTGCCACTTGACAGAAACCACTTTTGCCAACAAGGACGCACATCCTGCGATCGCGGCACGTCCAGGTTCTATAATTAAGTCTATGGGTCTGCCGATTGTCTCTAGTTTCTGAGTTATCGCCTGACCAAATCCTTGCCAATCAAAGGCGACGCCATTTCCCTGATAGGGATAGCCAAATCCACCGCCAAAGTCTAAATAGTTCCAATCGGGTAAGTGTTGACCAATCTCGCATAAGGAATCAATCACTTGGGTAAAGGCTTTGGTGGCATTTGTCCCAGTTCCGCGATAGAAATGGATACCCTGGAGTGGTAATCCGGCTGATTGGGTTATTTTTAGCGCATCGGGGAATTCTTCCGGTCTAACTCCAATGCGGCTATCGCCAGTTAATTCGGGTACATTTAAGCGTAATCCTACGTTTAATTGGGGTAATTTAGAATTTAAGGAGTGATAGACTTGACAGCATAATTCTAATTGGGAGATGCTATCTAAATTTAAGGTGGTAATTCCCCAGTGGAGAACTTGCTCCATTTCTGGATAATTTAAATTACTGCCGCTATAAACAATGTTATCTGGGGCAAATCCCGCCGTTAAGCCTAAATAGATATCTCCGGGAGTATTGGCGTGAAGTCCCCACCCCTCTTGCTGGAAGATTTGCAGTAAGGCAATATTACCATTCGTCACACTCGCAAACTGGAACCGAGTGCGCGGATAGGGGACAGCGTAAGAGATATAACGAATTGTATCCCGTATGCGATCGCCCTGATAAACATAGAGAGGTGAACCGTAGATATTCAGTAATTCTTGGTCATTCACAAACTGAGCTTTTGTCATGGTTCACGGAGTCCTGAGTGAAGCGAAGGAACAGCAGCGAAGCATCTGGTGAGATTGTCTATATATTACACAACATGACTACATCTGACTATATTATTATTAAAACTTTACAATACGTGCCATAGCGCCTCTAAACGCCCAGGTGTAGGGGCGGGTTTTACCGATAACGTTCGAGACACAACCGATAACTTAACTAAACCCGCCCTTCTAGGGGAACAGGCAAATAGACAATTCCTCATTCATCCTGTAATTTCCAATACCATCGCCAAAACCGAGACGGTAACCAAAAGGGATGTAACCCAGAATACCCAGATACTGTTTCATTTAACACCCTCCTACGCCAAACTTGCCACATCATCAGTAACCAGAGAATCTCGCCAATTCGTCGCCCTCGCAAATAGGCGCTAAATTCCCCTTTAATCAGTTGCAGGGGTAATCGCAGTTGCCATCGCCCTTCGGCTGCTAAAATACCTGAATTTAACCAATATCCTACCTCAGACCATAATTCATTTAAACACCACGCCGTTAACGGTACTCCCATCCCCCGTTTTTCCCGCCACACCACCTCTGGCGGTAACCAAGATTCCACCGCGCGTTTGAGAATGTATTTTTCACAAGCACCCCGCAGGTAGAACTCCCCCGGTACCTGAAATGTCCACTCGGATAACGGAATGTCACAAAAGGGCGATCGCACCCACAATCCATGGGAGAATGCTAAGTTAGTCGCCCGTGGGTGGATATTTTGTGCGCCTTTTAACATTAACGTCGCCCGACGCAATCGGTCTAAAAGAGTCGTGGTAAACTTAGGCTCTAAAGCCTCGGCTAACCATTGTTCCGGTTGTAGCGATAACTCCTGGTTTATCTGATTCTGAAAAACTCGCTCCTCATATCCCCAGAGACGGTGAAACGTTCGCAAATACTGTTGGGTAAACTCTGTATTTCCGTTGGGATGTTCTTGATTATAAACACCAGCAGCAATTAGCGGTTTATTTGTCCATCCGGCAAAAAGTTGGTCGCCGCCTTCCCCATTAAAAATAACCCTTGTCTCTTGACTGGCGGATTGACACAACAGATATAAGGGAACCGTTACCCCATCACCAAAGGGTAAATCTAACGCCGTGGCTGTCGCTTGAATCCCTTGCTTAATCCGACAAGGTGTCGCATCAACTTTAACCAGGGGAATCTTCAGATAGTCAGCCACTTGTTCAGAATAGGGCAATTCCGAGACACCTTTTAACCCAAAATCTAAACTATAGGCTTTAACCTTGACTCCCGCTTGCACTAATAATGCCGCTATTGTAGATGAATCTAACCCGCCAGAGAGAAAAACGCCAACGGGTTCACTCGGCAAATTTTCCAGTTGTCGATGTACGGCATTTTTTAACCGGAGTTGCAGTTGGGAGATGGCTTCATCTTCATCGTGAATCAGTTCCGAGGCGGATTGCCATTGATAATAACGCTGGGTGGTATGAGTGAAGTCATGTTGAGATAAAATTTTCCAGGTTTCCACTGTTCCAGCAGCTACGGAAAATATATTGGAAACTGGGGTTAATGGTGTAGGAACATAAGAAAAACAGCTATAGCCATACAATCCATGACTACTCACTTCTGGTGTTTTAAGCAGGGGTAATAATAGCTGTAACTTAGACGCAAACCAGATAACCTTTCCCTGTT
Organism: Coleofasciculus sp. F4-SAH-05; assembly: GCF_040222985.1. Lineage (NCBI taxonomy): Bacteria > Bacillati > Cyanobacteriota > Cyanophyceae > Coleofasciculales > Coleofasciculaceae > Coleofasciculus > Coleofasciculus sp. F4-SAH-05. The sequence goes on along the minus strand of NZ_JAVKBY010000120.1, from coordinate 11,726 downwards.
TTGTCCAATAGAGAGGGACACGTCCAAAGGGTTCGCGTCCTAAAATTAGGTGATTATTTTCCACCTTAACCCAAGCATCGGCTGAGTCGTGAAAACCAGAGGCGGATAATGCGGCGATGATACCGTCTTTATTAGCAAAGGAAGGAGGAGGATTACTGCCAATATAACCAACTTGCCCATTTAAAGCATATTTTTTAGACACTTTATTGATGATTTTTTTTAATTGTGTTGATGTTTCTAAACCTATCGCTGCGACGAGTAGCTTGGTTAACGTCGCTTCGAGTTGACCGGGTGAATCTATACCCCAATAGCCGATAAATTGATAGGGATTACTCACAATAATCGAATCTTGAATTAATTTAAGTACAATAGCACTGAAATACGCACTTTAATATATCGTAGTCGTGTGTCACACCTAAGCAACGTGTTCAAGAATTAGCCGCACGAATAGGAGAGTTAGGCATTGATCCCGATGATTTGCAAAATAGCGAATAGTGCCGATTATTTAACTGTAAATGATTTTTGGCTGATTGTGCGATCGCCTAATTTCATCCTCACTTGCCAATCCCCCATGGTTGCAGTAGAACCCAAGGTATGACGACAATAGGTAGACCAAACCTCTCGGTCAATTGTATTCGTTTGATAGCGATTCTGATGCACAATTTGACCATTGGGGTTAATCCAATCACACTGTAAGGAAAGTTTTTGTCCTACAGGTGTATCTTGCAAGGTAACGCGGTAGACTATCTCTTGGCGATTAAAATCCGATATCGGTTCACACGTCTGCGGATTTGATGTCATGCAACTTTGAGAGACAGACACTGCCGCGATCGCACGTTGGCGATTTACAATGAATACCGTGGAAGCTGCGATCGCACCCACTATCACCACGCCTACTCCTATCCCAATCCAGCGATTCCGTCTTTGTTGAACCGCTAACGCTTGACGACGGCGTAGCTGTATTAGCGCTTCATCCAGCAACTCTGGTGGTAAATTCAATTCCTGCAAAATCTGCTGAACTTGTTGGTGGTCAATTTCAGCCTCGTGGCGTCTGGCTAATTGATCCACCTCAGCAACGAGTTGCGTTAACTGATCTTGAGTAAGTCGTTCATCAGTCACAATTGATTACTTCTAAACCAGAAGCTTGAGACTATCTACTTTCTCTTTAACACAAAACCTCTTTTCCGTCAAGGTTAGCGCGGCGGCGGTAGAAGCGGAAATTGCACCGCCCACAATTGTCCCAGCACCTGGTATCATTTTCAGTAAATTCGCCGCGATCGCTCGACCAAAAGTTGCCACACCGCCCACTCCGACAATCATTTTATCCAAAAGCTGATCAACTGAAAAATCCTCTGCCATTCCCCGTCATTCCTTAGTTATTGATCTAACGGACAAAGAATGCGATTCGGGATTATTTACAAGAAGTTAAGGCGTCCCTATTGAATAATCCAGATAATGGCATTATGGCAGCGATTTATCAGTTAGAGGGAGGGATTTTGAAGTCGGCTTGTAGTAAGGGCTTTAGCCCTATATTCTGTTAGTGTTCCTGTCCGATATCACCAAATCGACAATTAAGGGACGATGATCTGAACCAATATCTCCGGCGGTGCGAATCTTTAAAACATTGATTTCTGGACTAATCAGACAATGATCCAGAGGAATCTGTAACATTGGCGCACCCTGGGGCCAAGTGGGGAGAATACCAAAACCGGCTCGCGCATTTTTCAATCCAGTCTGACGGATAAATTTGCGGTAATATGGAGACCACATTGTTGTATTCAAATCACCGATAACAGCATGAATATTTTTGGTTGAACTTATCTCGTTTCCCAGTTCTAGAAGTTGCTGATTACGTGACTTAAAATACTCCGCATTAATCGGCGGTAATGGATGAGTGGCAATAATAGAAACAGTTTGTCCTTGCCACTGTACCTCGGTAAAAATAGAGAGAATATCATACTCTGTGAACGATTTAATATCCGTATTCCTCAGGGGAATCGCACTGTAGACAGCAATGCCAAAGTTATCAAATCTCGGATAAACAATCTGGTAAGGAAGTAGAGGCTTGAGCGCTTTCAGTTGCTGTGACCAAATTGGATTAATTTCCTGGACAACGAGAAGTTGAGGCTTTTCGGCTTTGACTAGGGAGATAAACTCAGCATAACGCTGGTTATCACTATAGACATTTGCCAGCAACACTCGTAAGGGTTGTCCTGAAGGCGTATTTATATCCGAAAATTGGGGAATATACCAGGGAATAACCTCTACAGCATTAAGGGTTAAACAAAACAAACTAATCAACCACCAGGTTTTTCGTCGTGCTAAGGACAATAAGAGGAAAACAATACAACTAATGATGAAGTATTGGACTTTGAAGTGGGAGAGTAATTCAAAATATCGGTGGAATTCTCCCAGATAAGCAGCTACAGATAAGAGAAGACAAGGAATGAGTCCCGTGAGTCCTAACCCAAAGGCGATATTCTTGATGTCAATTTGTCGGGATGTTGGTTGAGAGAACCAGAAGTGTTTCATATCGAGTCGCTGTAGCGGTACAGTAAGCGGTCATACATTGAGATAGGGTATTAGTAGCGAGCAAGATGCTCGCACTACGAGGATGGGAGGCATTATATTAAGGTTTAAATACCAAACCGCTTATCCTCGCCATAGCCAGGGAAGTTGTTGTCATCTATTTCTGATTACATCTCCCTTATGCAAAAGGGAGTATCCTAGAATTACGGTAAGCACAACCTCAATGGGAGGATTTCCTCTAAAACACCTAGACGGCTACAGCACCAATCCAGAAATCTTCACATCAGCGAAACTACACTGTCATAACCACGTCACAACAAGTATCTATATTGATAAATGTCAGCGATAGGTCATCGTGATTCCTTCCCAAGCAACGGATTCACGCCCCCAACGCCAGACCCGGTTAATACCTGATCCGCAAATAATTATCACAGCGTCAATTGGGGTGTTAGCCATGGGTAGGAGAGAGTTGATCATGATTCGGGTTTTCTCGACCTGGAAACGAATTAGCCGAACTCCGACAAACTGTAACTGATATCATCCAAATCAATCCTATTTCAACAGCAGAATCATTATGGTATTCAACACGAAAACATCCAAATCTCATGACAGTGACGCTTCCCCGGTAAAAAAAGCCGTCACCTATCTATCCCTGATGTTACTAGGCGCTGGTGTTTCTTTTTGCGCCAACTCTTTCATCTCCGGTAATCCTCAAGTTTCAGCCAATTCCATTGTTCCCCAATCCTCTCAGGTTTTGGGAGGAATCATTCCTCCAGGTAACCTGTCCACTCCCCAAAACAGCAATTTTATTACTAAGGTTGTGGACACCGTGGGACCCGCAGTCGTGCGGATTAACGCCTCAAAAACTGTGACGTCTCAAGTTCCCGATGCATTTAATAACCCGTTTTTCCGCGAGTTCTTCGGGTCTCAATTTCCGGAACAACCGCAGCAGCGAGTAGAACGGGGAACGGGTTCGGGGTTTATTATTAACACCGATGGGATGATTCTCACCAATGCTCACGTTGTTGATGGTGCGGATCAAGTGGATGTGGTTCTCAAAGATGGTCGCACATTTGCCGGGAAAGTGCTAGGAACTGACCCCATAACCGATGTGGCGGTAATCAAAGTTGAAGCCGATAATCTCCCCATTGTCACCTTAGGGGATTCAGAGCAACTCAAACCTGGGGAATGGGCGATCGCGATCGGTAATCCGCTAGGATTAGATAACACCGTCACCACAGGTATCATCAGTGCGACAGGACGTTCGAGTTCTGAAGTAGGAGTTCCCGATAAGCGCGTCCAATTTATCCAAACTGATGCTGCAATTAACCCTGGTAACTCAGGTGGACCGCTGCTGAATGCATCCGGTGAAGTGATTGGGATGAATACAGCAATTATTCAAGGCGCTCAAGGGTTAGGATTTTCTATTCCGATTAATACAGCGCAACGGATTGCTCAACAATTAATCGCCAACGGGAAAGTCGAACATCCATTTTTGGGAATTCAGATGGTTACGTTAACCCCAGAATTGAAAGAAAACATCAACAAAAATCCCAATTCCAGTCTTACCATTGATGAAAGCAAAGGGGTGCTAATTGCCAGAGTCATGCGGAATTCTCCGGCTGATAAAGCTGGATTGCGATCCGGGGATGTGATTCATAAAATTAATGGTGAGTCAATCAAAGAAGCCGAAGATGTCCAAAAGGTAGTAGAAATGACTCCAGTCGGGGATGATTTAACCCTAGAATTGCGCCGCGATCGCAAAAATGTTGAGGTGACAGTACAACCCGGTGCTTTGCCAACTCAGATGCAACAGTAAGGTTGATCAAAAATAGTTGTAGAGACGTTGCATGCAACGTCTCTACAGTTCCCGGTGTCAACTCCCTTCAATCCCCTGTTGCACCATTTGTTTAGTTAGGGGAGAGGATGTTAAATCCAGAGTCTTGGGGTAGGTTTTCAATATTGTTTCCACCGTCGCCTTCCATAAATCAGAGAGAACTTGACGCCAAGCCTGACGCTGTAGGGTATGGGATTCCTGATTGCACCATTGTGCGATCGCCTGGGATAAATCTTCAATCCGATCCGGTACAGGTGCAACCCACTGCTGTAACTGTGCCAAGTCTTGAGTCGAAAACAAGTCACGCTGATTCGTTAATAGTTCAATAAAAGCCGCAACCTTTTGTTTCTGAAATAATCGTTCTGTCTGTTGCACAACCTCTATCGGTAAATCTTGCAACTGGGCGATTTGCGGCAACCTTAACCCAAATTCTATCATGCGTGGTATCGCGTCAAACTTGGCTTCCAGCTTACCTTCTTCTAAGGCTTCTTGATAAACTTTAGTCTGCTTGAGTTCACTTAAGCTGAACATCGCTTCAATCTCCTCGCGGCTTTTATGGGGTAGTTTGTAAACAAGGATTGTCTCAATTAAGTTGATCAGGTTTCGCTGCGTTGCTTGATCATCGATTTGGACTGTAGCTTGTGCGACTAATCGTTTTGCCCGTTCCGGTGCAGTCTCCTCATCCTCAATCACCAGCTTAACCATTTCAATGCCAAGGGAACTAGATGAGGTTTCTCCTAATTCATCAATATAAATGCGCGTGACGCGATTGAGGGCAAGGATTTCACCAAATTGAAATGTTTGTTCTCGTTCAATCCTACGAGTGGGATAAATCACGACAACCTGCCAAGGGTGAGGCGGTTGGTATTGCCTCAAGTAGAGAAAGAGTTCACCAAATAATCGATAGTATAACGCTTCATCGGGTTGAAACTGAACCTCTAGCAGATACAAGGGCTTTTCTGCATCTTCCGTCGTGGGTAAGAACAAGCCGTCTAACCGGAAGGAGGGTTGTTTGATTTCACGGGAGGTGAATTCATAGATGGCGGCTTCCTCTGGGTCCGAATCGATGAGTTCAAATAAAATACCTGGGAATTCAAGAAACAGGTTATAGAAGATGGTGTCGGTTTTCACGCTAAATTGCTGAAAATGGGCGCTCTGAACATTGACCACTATGCCAGGAGCGATCGCGAAAAATTCCTATCACTGTAATCTTGACAAATTGACAGGTTTACCCAATCAGGCTACGTTAGCCAAATGTAACGCACCATAAAGGTTATCGGTGATATCTTTAATTAAATCCCTAAACCCGCCCCTACAGAATTTCTAATCTAAACCCTGGCAATATTTCTTCCCCTGACAACACAACAGGCATCGCTACAACGTCCACACCTGTTCCCCCTCGATAAATCTCCACTTGCCGATCCTGATAATTAATTAACCAACCCAAACGCAAACCACTTGCCAAATATTCCTGCATCTTATCCTGAAGTGGCTTTAATCGGTCGGTGCGCGAGCGCAACTCAATCACGAAATCTGGACAAAGCGGCGGAAACTTTTCTCGTTCCGATTGACTCAAACTTTGCCATCGCGACAATTCCACCCAGGCGACATCTGGAGAGCGATCGCCTCCACCAGGTAAACTAAAGACAGTTTGGGAACTAAAAACTACACCAAGCTGAGTCTGTTCATTCCAGACAACGACTCTAGCAATTAAACTGGCTTCTTGGCTACCACCTTCTCCACCAATCGGTGTCATGATAATTAACTCTCCCTGGGGCGAACGTTCTAATGGTACATCCGGGTTGGCTACACACAGTTGATAAAACTGCGATCGCGTCAATGTTGTCGTCAGTGGCTTTAAGTTTAATACGGTAGTCATAATCCTAGAGAATAGCAGAACGTTTGGTCTCAAGAGCCATATATCTCCCAATTATAAATGCTCAACATATCGCTTCAATTCCCGCGCCATGCGTTGCATTCCCCGATGTTCATCTTGACGGATAAAGGGGACAAAAACACGAGTGAGCATCCCGGAAAAACGGCTTTTATGAACATATTTAGTCCGACCTAAACCAATTTCTTGTAACTCAAAGACGTACTCATTGTGAAACCCCGGAATAGATGAAACCCAGCGCAGACAAATTTCGGGTTGTAAGAATGTGATCAAGGGTTCAAATTCCGTTTCCTCATCCTTGGGTAATCGTCGTAATGATAGAGATACCGCTTGTCCTTTTTCAAAGGGCTGTTCTGGTTCACGGTCAAAGAGAAACGTGTTCCAATACTTCCACTGCTGTTTGTCTAACAAAACCTGCCACACTTGTGACTTGGGAGCATTAATTTCGATTTCAGTATAGAGACTTGCCATAATAAAAAAGTAATAAGTCAATTGTAGGGGCGGGTTTAGTTAAGTTAGGGGTTAGTCTCCAACGTTATCGGTTAAACCCGCCCCTACAACCCCGCACATCTTCACCAATAGTTTCCCCTAGAACTGGGAATTGGGTCTACAATTAAAAGCTTGAGACCCGAAATCAATCCAGCATGGCAGACCTGACACCGAATTCCAGTTTCAGTTTAACGATTCGTATCCAACTTCCCAACCGCTCTGGGATGCTCGCCACCGTTACTCAGGCGATCGCACAAGTGGGGGGAAACCTGGGACAGATTGATCTGATTCATCAAACCCACAAAGTTACGACTCGTGAAATCACCATCGATGCAACGAGTACTGAACACGCAGAACAGATTGTGCAAGCAGTTAAGGAACTTACTCATATCAAGGTGATCGATGTCTACGATCGCACGTTCAATTTGCATCGAGGGGGTAAAATCAGCATCGAGAACAAACTCCCCCTGAAAACCCAAGCCGATTTAGCCATGGCGTATACCCCAGGGGTGGGTCGAATTTGTAACGCGATCGCAGAGGATTTACAAAAGGTTTACTCCCTGACAATCAAAAGTAATACAGTAGCCATTGTTACAGATGGTAGCGCCGTATTAGGGTTAGGCAACTTAGGTGCAGAAGCCGCATTACCCGTCATGGAAGGGAAAGCCATGCTGTTTAAAGAATTTGCCGGAATTGACGCCTTTCCTATCTGTCTGGCAAATCAAGACACCGATACAATTATCGAAACGGTTAAAAATATCGCTCCCGTTTTTGGCGGGATTAACCTAGAAGATATCAGCGCCCCCCGTTGCTTTGACATTGAAGCAAAACTGCGGCAAGTCTTAGATATTCCCGTTTTCCACGATGATCAGCATGGAACCGCCATTGTCAGTTTAGCGGCGTTAATTAACTCCCTCAAACTGGTGAAGAAATCTCTGGAAGAGGTGCGAATTGTGATTAATGGCGCTGGGGCGGCGGGAATTGCGATCGCGCGGCTATTGCGTCAAGCTGGGGCGAAGATGATTTGGATGTGTGACTCCAAAGGCATTCTCTCCAAGAAACGCACCGATTTAACCCCCCAAAAGCAGGAATTTGCCGTTGAATCTAGTGGTGCTTTAGCGGGTGCGATGGTGGGGGCGGATGTATTTCTCGGCGTCAGTGTTCCCGGTGTTTTGACACCAGACATGGTACATTCAATGGCACAAGATCCTATCGTTATGGCGATGGCGAATCCAATCCCCGAAATTCAGCCAGAATTGGTGTTAGATGATGTCGCGGTTATGGCAACGGGGCGGAGTGACTATCCCAATCAGATTAATAATGTTCTGGCATTCCCTGGTGTGTTTCGTGGTGCTCTCGACTGTCGCGCCTCAGTGATTACCAGTACGATGTATCTAGAAGCAGCAAAAGCGATCGCTTCGTTGATGTCTACGACCGATTTAGACACTGAACATATTATCCCATCTGTCTTTGATCAGCGCGTGGTGACAGCCGTTTCCGCCGCAGTACAACAAGCCGCACGGAATGAAGGGGTAGCCAGGCGATAAACACTGATTTCACGGATTTACGTCATTTGTCATTTGTCATTTGTCATTTGTCATTTGTCATTTGTCATTTGTCATTTGTCATTCGTCATTTGTCATTTGTCATTTGTCATTTGTCATTTGTCATTTGTCATTCGTCATTTGTCATTTGTCATTTGTCATTTGTCATTTGTCATTTGTCATTTGTTAGGGAACAGGTAAGGTAGAGTTTTGAGTTAACTTCCTCAGCTCCCCCTGCTCCCTCAGCTCCCTCAGCTCCCCCTGCTCCCCCTGCTTCCCCTGCTCCCCCTGCTTCCCCTGCTCCCCGCAGCACTTATTTAGCAAGCCCTAAATAGTTATTAGTACCCCATGGGTAGAGGATTGTTAGATTACAAGTTTAGACATTGGCTAGTTTTTAAGATCACCAGTCTCTTCTTAGGTTTGCTGGTTACTCAATTATCTGGATGTCAAATTATATCAACGATTAACAACGGTTTCCATGATTCTCGAATTTCTAGCGAAAATGCTGTTCCTGTACAATTTACTTTCCCGTTTGAGTTAAAGTCGGGACATGATTTTTCTCAGGGGTTAGCGGCGGTTAAGTTGGAGGGGAAGTGGGGCTATATTAATCAAAGCGGAAATTGGGTAATTAAACCGCAATTTGAGTTAGCTGACTCGTTTACTGAAGATTTAGCCCCAGTCAAAGTTGATGGGAAATGGGGTTATATTGATCAAACAGGTAACTGGGTAATTAAACCTAAATTCGATGGCGCTAAATTGTTCGCGGAAGAATTAGCCCCGGTTAAACAAGGCGATGATTGGGGCTATATCGATAAAACGGGTACGGTAGTAATTTTACCTCAATTTTACGATGCTGAGCTGTTTTCCGAAGGATTGGCAGTTGTCGAAAATAATAATCAGTATGGTTATATCGATAAAACCGGAAACTGGATTACTCCGCCTCAATTTCAGGAAGCAGAACCGTTTTCTGAAGGGTTAGCTACGGTAAAATTGAATAACCAGTATGGCTATATCGACAAAACCGGAAATTGGGCGATTCCACCTCAATTTAAAGATGCGAGTTCTTTTTCCGAAGGCTTGGCGTCTGTATCAAATCAAGCGATGAAATCGGGGTATATTAATCATCAAGGCGACTTTGTGATTATACCTTATTTTGATTGGGCGGGGGATTTTGTCCAAGGTGTGGCTGGAATCTCGATGAACGATAAAATTGGTTATATTGATCAGCAGGGAAATATGCTAATTGCTCCCCAGTTTGATAACACGTATGACTTTTCTGAAGAGTTAATCGCCATCAAAATAGGCGACAAGTGGGGTTATATTAACAAAATAGGTAATTTAGTCATCAAGCCTCAATTTGATAGTGCTTGGTCATTTCAGCAGGGGGTAGCCAGAGTTAGAATTGATGACAGGTACGCTTTCATCACTCATCCTCTCAAATAATAAATTATGAGGATAAGATTAAGAAATTTTATTGTCAATAATCGTGCAATTCTTGTAGTGCGAGCATCTTGCTCGCTACAAATACCCAATTTCTCGCTACAAATACCCAATTTCAATGTATGACAGTAAAGACGTTGTATGCAACGTCTCTACATTCGGATTGCCAATATGAAAACACTATAAATTTATTCCGACGGACTGTCTTCCTCTTCAGAGTCATTGGGGGGATTTTCAGATTCTGTTTCCTCATTGGGAGAAGCCGTTTCATCCTCTATTGACTGCTTTTTCTCTTCAGAAGAGGACGGCTTTTCAGGAGAGGGAGATGCGGACGGACTTTGGTTAGCCGGTGTCGGTGTTGGTTCAGAGGTTGATTCCTCTGTTTCAGTATCAGAGTTATTAGGAGTAGCTTGGTTTTCAGAGGGGTCTGTTTCCTCTGTAGCGGGTTCTGTTTCAGAGTTATTAGGAGTAGCTTGGTTTTCAGAGGGGTCTGTTTCCTCTGTAGCTGGTTCTGTTTCCTCTGTAGTCGGTTCTGTTTCAGACGTTGATTCCTCGTTTTCCGTATCGGATGGCTCAGTTTCTTCAGGTGTTTCCTCTTTTGTTTGCTCCCATTCTGATAAGGGACGATTGACAGCATATTCAAAGTCCATGGGGACTAAAAAAACATTAGATCTTTGGGATTTGTCAGAGAATGAATCAACTTGAGCATAGAGAAAACTATTATTAAAATCTGGTTTTCCTAAAAGAATTTCATGAGTTTCATCGTTTTTGAGTCGCACCGTTACCATGGCTTGGGGTTGGTCTAAGCCATACTCCTTCAGGGTTTCCGGGGAGACATTGGGAATTATGCGATCGCTCTTTCCTTCAACGAGTAAATTTAATAGGAATGCAACCGATGGATCACTGGCGGGTACATCCTTCGGTTCCGTCATTCGCCAACCAGGTTCAGGTTCACTTACCCGCTCAAATTTTCGGCTTTCTTCCTGGATATAAATGTTAACCCGTTGAATCTCATCCTCTTCAAAACTAAACAGTTGCTTCTCCGCTTCCTTCGCAGCTTCCCGTTGGGGAGTTCCTACGATTTCATAAAAATAGACAAACCCTCCCAGGAAAAGGGCGACGATTAATAAAACCCAAGTAGTCTTCTGTAGCTTCATTTGTTATTCGTCATTTGTTATTCGTCATTAGTCATTAGTCATTTGTCATTTGTCATTGGTTATGACCCCTCTGCGTCCCTCTGCGTCAACCTCTGCGTCCTCTGCGTTAAAAAAACATAATTCCGATGCGAACATTTTATATCACTCGGTCGGGGCGGGTGTAGGGTGCGTTAGCGTTAGCGTAACGCACCATTTCAAAAGATAGTAGTAAAACCCGCCCCTACAGATGTACCTTTACCGCCGCAACCACCACAGCATCCCTGCGGTTAAAAAGCCAAAAGCTGGCACAATTAAAAGGGCTAACCATCCCAATATTCCGGATTGTACTGGTGTTAAATTAATTCGCCGATCTTCGGGTTCTTTGGGACTAATCGAAAGCGCTTGTGCATCTCGCTTGCTTAACCAACTCACAGAGTTGATAAAAATATCAGGATTGAGTTGCTGATCAAACCAACTATCTGTGGCAAAGTTTGAATTACCATACACAATTAATCGTGATTCAGCGTCGTCTTCTTTAGCCTGAGACTTATCCGTAGCCTGAGACTTATCCGTCTGGATTGGTGAAGGTGAGGCTTCTGGAGTTTCGGTGGCTTCGGGTTCGTCGGTATCTTCGCCTTCAGCGTCTGGAGTTTCCGTTGTTTCCGGTTCATCAGTATCTTCGCCTTCAGCGTCTGGAGTTTCGGTGGCTTCGGGTTCGTCGGTATCTTCGCCTTCAGCGTCTGGAGTCTCCGTTGTTTCCGGTTCATCAGTATCTTCGCCTTCAGCGTCTGGAGTCTCCGTTGTTTCCGGTTCATCAGTATCTTCGCCTTCAGCGTCTGGAGTCTCCGTTGTTTCCG
>NZ_JAVKBY010000118.1:0-25970 GCF_040222985.1 Coleofasciculus sp. F4-SAH-05 | reverse complement strand
GGGGTGTGGGGTGTGGGTGTTTAAATCGCTCCAATCCCTGGAAATAAAGGGAGAAAAGCTGCCTTGTTTTGAAAAGCGGCATTAACTTTACCTTTTACAAGTAAAATTGTCAAATACAAATAAGTAATTATACAGCGCTTTTCAAGTGAGGTACACAGACAGATCCCCGACTTCTTCGAGAAGTCGGGGATCTTGCTTAGAGACTGTACCTCATCAACCACCAAATCTGCTGTAATTATCCTGAAAACGAAAATTAAGTTCCAGAATTCCGGAATGAGGGGATGAAAGGATGAAGGTACAATTACACCTTTATCCAAGGTACTGCTAGTTCGTCTCTGTTGAGCAACGTTTATACCTCTTTACATTCCATTATGATATAAATACTCTTTCAAGAAAAGAAAAACCGACCGTAACGTTGATAGCTTTTTTGACAACAGTTGGTTGCAAGGCTTCAGATTCTAGCTAAGAGCTAAAGTCCAAGAAGTCTTAGTCAAACATAGTTTTTAGAAAAATAGAAATGGATTTGACCAGCAGACGATTAACGGCTGTGGCACAATGTCCTATCTAATTTCTAATCAAGGTTTTAAATCTGGAGCAAACTTTATCACAGCTTTATTTAAGTCATCTCGACTATATTTTTTCCGTAAATCATGGCTATAACGCTTGTAGTTTTACTTGGCAAGATGCAATGATAAACAATAAGGAAACTTCGAGATTAAAGCTGGATAATCTCTCAGACAATAAAACAGCTTGACTATTGACTTACCACACATTTAAGTTTTCTTGGTTTCCATCAGGGCTAGGCATCTCCACAACTCAGTTTGATTTTTTTGGACATACATTTTATCATGGCTCATTCAAAGGTCATTGGCAAATTATCACTAACGACAGCTCTGGCTACGTTAATTGCCGTATTAAGCAGTCCAGCCGCCCAAGCACTGGTTATTGATTTTGAAGATAATGCAATTGAACCTAATGATAATGAAGATGTTTTCTCCTCGATAACATCGCAGGATTTCTTGTTAGAGCCGACTCTCCCCCGTGAACAAACTCAGTATGCATTAGCGAATAATGTATTTGAGGCGCATAATGACAGCACCTATTTTGTAATCCGGAATTTATTAAACGATAACACATTGGAGCCGTTTATAAATCCTGTCACCATGTCTCACGTTAACGGAACTCCATTTTCGTTACTCAGCTTGGACTTGGCAGAATGGGGAGAACCCCAGGATCAATCCAAAATGGTTGAATTAACTGGCTTTTTAGCCGAAGGCGGTTCGATTACAACAATGATTTCCTTTGATGGTATTACTGATGGAAGTGGACCTCAAGAGGATTTTCAAACCATAACCTTTGACCAGCAGTGGAGTAACTTGAGTAGCGTTGAGTTTAAAGGGATAGATGCACCTGTTTCTGATGATCCCAACGAAGAACCTGGCTTTCAGGTTAATAGCTTTGCTATTGACAACATTGAGGTAGGAGAAGCGTTTGAAGAACCTCACACAGAAGTTCCCGAACCTGCTTCGATTCTAGGTATCTTTGCACTGGGGGCAGCGGGGTTTGGTTCGAGATTGACGAAAAAAATAACCCAGCGTTAACTAACCCGAAATACTGATATAGATCGGCTTCGTAGTGAACACTTTAGTACTCTTCAGCTAGGCATTAGAGTAGTGACGTGTTCACTACAAACAAAGCCCTATTTTAGCTGGGTCATACCACTAGATGCGTGGATCGATTCCTTGATAAGCGATGATAAAGTTAATCGCTAAGTAGGGTTGCAGGTTATTGTGGGCGTTGTTCTCGCTACTACCGATACTAGAAATACAGTCCATTTCCACGAAATTAGTAGCTCCAGTAGCATAGATGCTACTTCTCGGTTTCGACAAAATGGCAGATCCACTCGGACTGGTTTCGTTGGAGTCAGCATTCGTCGCTTTTAATTTCAGTTGAATTTCTGGTAAGTTCGCTTGAGTTAATTCAACCTGCTCTGATCCACTTTTATCACCCAAGCCATAGGAGTTGCGATCATTATCACTATTTCCTCCCATCGGGTTTATCCCCAGAGGAACGCGACCTCTTAAATCAGGGACACGAAAAACGCCTTGTGTTGGATCACCCGGCTGATTATACTTTTCTGCCAAAATTGCCGCTAGAACATCGTTTTCACCACTGATTACGTTGCGTAGCTTACCGTCACAAAGATACCAACCATCGGGGGCAAAATCAAAAGCAACCATGGCAATTTGACCGATCAAGGGTGTTGTCATAATAAATTCCTCAAGTTTTCCATAAGGTAACGTTGCGCTAAAACTGCCCTCTGCTCCCTGTCGCCCTAACAAAAAGGCGGGAAATGATGTAATCATTCTTTGGGTTCAGGACTCCATTAGTTTTCTTTAGAGCTTAATGACATAGTAATGTAGCCAAACTTTACCAAACCGTCAATAAATTTTTGTTACAAAGTTTAAGGTTTGACGCTATCAATGTGGCGTCGATATTTTTCTTTTTTCAAAAAAAATTAGTCAAGTTAGAGTTAGTGAGTAAAACTCCTGAAGATAACTGAGTTTCGCCATACCCTGTCTCTGTAGACTGGAGGGAAATAGCGGAGGGTAAGTCCTGAGCCATTATTTTTGAGACGAGAATATAAAGTATGCTGGATTTGGCAAGTTCTACCGAATTGGGGGACTAGCGATGAAATCTATCCCATTGTGCATTCGCTGCTTGTTTGTCGGTGTTGTCCTCACCGGCGTAATTCCCTACCTAAATTTTCCCGAAATAGGACGGTTTCCTCAGCGCGATCGCACCTTAAAATCAGCGATAGCTTGGCTGGACTCGGTTCCCCCAGCCCAGGCTCAACCCATTACCCCAGCCGCCGATGGTACTGACACCAAAGTCACCCCAGAGGGAAACCGCTTGGATATCCACGGTGGAACGCTTTCGGGAGATGGCGCCAATCTCTTCCATAGCTTCGAGCAATTTGGACTTTCTCCAGAGCAAATTGCCAACTTTATCTCCGATCCCCAAATTCGCAACATTCTGGGACGGGTGGTTGGCGGAGATACCTCTATGATTAATGGTCTAATTCAGGTCACTGGGGGAAATTCTAATCTATTCTTAATGAATCCGGCGGGAATCATTTTTGGCGCTAATGCCCAGCTTAATGTTCCGGCTGCTTTTACCGCAACGACGGCGACGGGGATTGGCTTTGGTGCTGAGAATTGGTTTAATGCCTTCGGTGAGACTAATTATCAAAATTTAATCGGGAGTCCCACAAGTTTAGCGTTTGACTGGGCTGAATCGGCGGCGATTATTAATCATGCCAATCTAGAGGTGGGACAAGGGCAGAACTTAACCTTAGCGGGTGGTAGTATTACCAACACGGGGCAACTGACAGCAGCAGGAGGACAAGTTGCGATCGCGGCTGTACCGGGTGAGAATTTGCTCAGAATCAGTCAACCGGGAAGCCCCCTCACCATAGAGATTACACCCCCTCGCTCCGCCACTGGGGAGCAATTGCCAATTAATCCCCTCGATTTACCTGTTTTACTGACGGGGAATAGCGGTCAAGTTGTCAACGAAGGGCAAGTATCAACCACCGATACGAGTCAGGGGGGCGCAATTCATGTTGTTGGTTCTAGGGTAGATAATCTGGGTCAGATTACGGCGGATGGGGCGAATGGGGGTAATATTCAGGTTCAAACTCATCATTTACTTGACTCCGGAACAATGAGTGTCGTAGGAAACCAGGGCAATGGTGGGAACATCCAGATTAATTCAACAGGTACAGTCATTCAAACCACTAGCGCCACAACCCAGGCAAATGGTTCTCAACAGGGAGGTGTAATTGAATTTAAGGGTAATGCTGATACAGTCTTAACCACTTCAGGAGACATTGAGGCGACGGGAGACTTAGGGGGTAAAGTTCATCTGTTTGCTGAGACGGTTCAGTTATTAGCCGCAGATATTGATGTTAGTGGTAACAGTGGCGGTGGAGAGATTTTAGTCGGTGGTGATTTTCAGGGACAAACGTCAAATGCCATTAATGCCCAAACTACGGTTGTGAATCATAGCAGTACTTTAAACGCCAACGCCCTAACCTTGGGAAACGCAGGACAGGCGATTGTTTGGTCTGACCAACACACTCAATTTTCCGGTACGATTCAGGCGCAAGGTGGTGTCATTAGCGGTGACGGCGGTTTTGTGGAAGTGTCGGGTAAAAATACACTTTCAATGACGGGTATTGTTGATGTGGGGGCGATGAATGGATTAGCTGGGACGCTATTGCTTGATCCGAAAAATATTGTAATTGATGATACTGTCGGTGCTATTCCCCAGTTTGACCTGGTTGATCCGAATCCGGGTAATGGTTCCGGATTTGGGGATTCTATTGCGCCATTGAGTACGGGAAATGTAGCGGTTACTAAACCAGAGGATAACTTTGGTGGAGATAATGCGGGTGCGGTTTACCTGTTCGATGGTTCAACTGGCGGATTACTTAGCATATTGACGGGTCAAACCGATGACCAAGTGGGGAGTGATGGTGTTACAGCCCTCAGTAATGGGAATGGGAATTACGTTGTCAGCAGCCCGAACTGGAATGATACCAGGGGGGCGGTGACGTGGGGTAATGGCACAACCAGGATTACCGGAGAGGTTAACGCCACTAACAGTTTAGTTGGCACTCAGGCTGATGACCAAGTGGGGAGTGGTGGTGTTACAGCCCTCAGTAATGGGAATGGGAATTACGTTGTCAGCAGCCCGAACTGGAATGATACCAGGGGAGCCGTGACGTGGGGTGATGGTACAACTGGGATTTCGGGAGAAGTAGATGTAACCAACAGTTTAGTTGGTACTCTTCCAAGTGACCAGGTTGGTCTTAATGGTGTGACGGCGCTCAAAAACAATGGTAATTATGTAGTCAACTCCACGTTTTGGGGGGGTAGACAAGGAGCCGTGACGTGGGGTGATGGCGCTACAGGGATTATAGGACAGGTAGATGAAACCAACAGTTTAGTTGGTGGTAACCCGGATAATCTTGTGGGATTTGTCGAAAATGGGTTTGACGGTGTAACTGCACTAGAAAATGGAAATTATGTCGTCAGCAGCCCCTTCTGGGAAGCCAATCCGACAACCGTTAGTCTAGGAGCCGTCACCTGGGGTGATGGTGTGACGGGTACGAAAGGAGTTGTAAGTGCAAATAACAGTTTGATTGGCACTCAAACTGGTGATCAGGTTGGTGGTGGTGGCATTACGGCGCTGACTAATGGAAATTATGTGGTCAGTAGCCCCCTGTGGAACAATGGGGCAGTTCAGGATGTGGGAGCCATCACCTGGGTGGATGCTATTAACGGTTTAACCACAGGTTCTGTAAGACTAGATAACAGTATAGTTGGTAGCCTTGCCCAAGATAGCATCGGTAGTGGGGGTGTAACCGCCCTGACTAACGGGAATTATGTAATTAGCAGTCCGAACTGGAACAATGATTTAGGAGCAGTGACTTGGCGGGATGGCAATCTGCAAACTGGCAATGAGCAGGTCGATAATACTAATAGCTTATTCGGTAGTACAGCAGGAGACCAAATTGGTAATGGTGTCCCAGGTTTTCCTGCCAGAATCGAGGGTGTGATTGCGCTTGCTAATGGCGATTATATTGTCAACAGCCCTGACTGGAACAATAATCAGGGAGCTGTCACTTGGGGCGATGGCACTATTGGCACGATTGGTGTCGTGGATGACACGAACAGTTTAGTCGGAACTCCAGCCTCCTCAGATCGCATCGGTAGTGGCGGTGTTACAGCCCTGAGTAATGGGAATTATGTGATTAGTAGCCCAGAGTGGAACAATAACCGGGGCGCCGTGACTTGGCGTGACGCCACAACTGAGACTATCGGTCAAGTCAGCGCACTCAACAGTTTAATCGGAAATGTGGCGAATGACCAAGTGGGTAGTGGTGGCGTTATTGAATTAAACAATAGCAATTATGTTGTCAGCAGTCCCAACTGGAGTAATAAGACAGGAGCCGTTACTTGGGTGGATGGAAGTACGGGACAAACTTGGAATGGCACGAATAGTATCAGCGATAACAATAGTATTATTGGTCGCCAGCCAGATGCAGGTTTGGGTACAGTGGTTAATGACCCAGTTAATCAAACGTTTTGGGTACAATTTGCCAATGAAGGTAATGGTCGAGTAACCGTCGGTGTCCCCACCGATCTGACATTTGCTAACTTACCTGGTGCTTCAGTAACCTTTTCTCCCTCTTTTTTACAACGTACTCTGAATACAGGTACAGCCGTTGTGCTGCAAGCCAATAACGATATTACTCTCAATAATCCCCTGATTATCAATAATCCTAGCGGCAATGGGGGCGATCTCACGTTTCAAGCTGGACGCAGTATTTTTATTAATGCTGATATTTTTACAGATAATGGTGATTTAAACCTAATTGCCAACGAAACTCTGGCAAATGGAGTGGTTGATGCCCAGCGAGAGATGGGTAAAGCTGAAATCGTATTTGCAAATGAAATAACAGTGGATATAATAACACTAGATACGGGTGAGGGAGATATTAACATTACCCTGAATACAGGTGAGGGTTTAACTAATAATCAGAGCGGTAATATTGCTATAGACGGTAATATCAATACCAATCATCTGATGATTGAACATCAGGGATTACAGGGTGGGGTAATTATTGAGGATACCGCGAATTTTGAATCAATTGGCAATTTTACTATCTCTAGTCATACCCTAGATCTCCCAGCTACAATAAACCTTAACCTGAAGGGCGGATTACAACTGAATATCACTGAAGCGGTGGCATTGGCAGGTGAAATTACGACGACAAACGGGAATCTGGATTTCAATGCCCCAATTACTTTAACTGGTGATACTGCCCTCAATACAAGTGGTTCAGGTACTATTGTTTTTCAGAATAGTCTCAACGGAAACCACAATCTCGAACTGTCTGCTGGTGCAAATAGTATTACCTTTGATCATCTTGTTGGTAAGAGTAACCCATTGGATAACCTGACGATTAATGGGGGGTTAAATCTTGCCACGACCCTTAATTTGACTGGAGACTTTCAGCAAAATGGCACGAGTCCAGTAAATTTGGCGGGGACTATTACTACAACAACTGGCACGATTGATTTGAATGGTGTGGTTACGCTTACGGGTGATACTCATCTGAATACGAGTGCGGGTGATATCCGTTTTCTCAATCCAATTAATGGTAGTAATGGAACGGAAAGCCTGAACTTAGTCGCTGAAACTGGTACGGTGAAATTACCCGAAACGATAGGGAGTACAACCCCAATTGGCAATCTAACAATTCTTAGTGGTAATCTGGATATCCCGACAACAGCCCGGATTAATCTCACGGACGATTTTAAACTTAATGGCGCTAATTCGCTGAATTTCGCGGGTGAGGTGACAACAGCGAATGGTACGATTGAATTTAATGCTCCAACTATCCTAACTGGCGATACATTTCTGAGAACAAATGGCGGTGATATCCGGTTTAATAATAGGCTCAACGGTAACGGTAGTTTGGCTAATCTAAACCTAGCGGCGTCAGGAATGGGGAATATCTCATTTACAGATAGCGTTGGTGAAATCACCCCACTGGGGAATCTGACTATTTTTAATGCCAATAACTTTACGGCAAATAATTCAATCAGGGTGGCTAGTCTGAAGCAAATAACAGGAACTGGTGCAATTCATTTACAAGATGTGCAAACCTCTGGAGGAGCAGTTCAACTGGCAACAAACCATACCCTAACCACGGGTAATATTACGACGGCTGGCGGTAATATTCATCTCACCAGCAATCAGGATCGGGTGAATAGCAGTAGCCTAAATTCCTCAGCAGCGACGGGTGGTGATATTGTCGTTAATGCTGAGGTAAGTATTGATGCAGGAGATATCAATTCCAGTGGCAGTATCGGCAATGGTGGTAATGTTACGCTTGATCCCCGTGACTATATCCAGGTGAATTCGATAAATGCACAGGGGGGAACGAATGGTAGAGGGGGTAATGTCGAGATAGAGAGCGATCGCGTGTTTCGGGCAACGGGTAGTTTTCCTGACAATGGTAGGGAAACTAGCATTTCTACGGCAGGTGGAAATGGTGGCGGTGATATCACGATTCGTCATGGGGGAGGCGGAATTATTCCCTTTGATGTGGGAGATGCGACAATTAACGGCACAGCTGCTGCCATTACCAGTGGTGAGTTTACCATCGCCCCTTTCCAATCCTTTCCTTTTACCCACACTGAAGGTAATATTCGGATTGTTAGCGTTGATGATACCCGTGATATCCCCGTTAACGCCGTTGATTTAACCACCGCCGATTCAAATCAAAGTCAATCCCCGATTGAAAAGGATGAATCGGGAGTGATGGAGATTGATACCTTATTTAGTCGCGATTATGAGGAATATTTTGGCAGGGGGAAACGGGCGGGAGTTACTTTAAAACAAGCGCGAGAAATCTTACGTGATAATGAAGCAGCGACAGGGGTGAAGTCGGCAGTGATTTATGTGGTATTTGCCCCGCAAACGATTACGTCTGTGCCTGATGGTACAGAGGTAACATCCAATAATACCAGTTTATTGCGATCGCTAACCCCGCAACCGAGCGATCGCTTAGAATTAATTCTCATTTCTGCCGATGGACATCCGATTCGGCGATCGGTTAATATAACTAGAGCAGAAGTCCTGAACATGGCAGATCAGTTTCGCCGCACGGTAACCAATGTTCTCAGTAATCAAGATTATCTGCCATCGGCTTACCAGATGTATCAATGGTTGATTAAACCCATCGCCGCCGATTTAGCCGCACAAGACATCAAGCATTTGGCATTCGTTATGGACACTGGGTTGCGTTCTATACCCATTGCTGCTTTGTATGATGGGGATCAGTTTATCATTGAGAACTATAGTGTCGGCTTAATGCCTAGCCTCAGTCTCACCGATACTCGTTATCAAGATGTCAGAGATGATTCGGTGTTGGCAATGGGGGCTTCAAAATTTCGGGATAAGGCATCTTTACCTGGTGTTCCTATTGAGTTACAGGTGATTGCCGATCAAGTGTGGCAAGGTGAATCCTTTCTGAATGAAGAGTTTACCTTAAATAATCTCAAGCAAGCACGCCGAAAAGCAGCGTATGGTATTGTTCATTTAGCCACCCATGCCGAATTTCAACCGGGAAAACCTGCGAATTCCTATATTCAGTTGTGGGACAATAAGAGAATCAATCTGGATCAGATGTGGCAGTTAGATTGGCATAAACCGACGGTGGAACTGTTGGTTTTAAGTGCCTGTCGCACGGCGTTAGGGGATGAGGAAGCGGAATTAGGATTTACAGGGTTAGCGGTACAAGCTGGGGTCAAGTCAGCCTTGGGCAGTCTCTGGTATGTTAGTGATGAGGGGACACTGGGACTAATGACCACATTTTACGAAAACCTTAAGCAAAGTTCTACTAAAGCCGAAGCCTTGCGAAAGGCACAACTGGCAATGCTTAGAGGTGAAGTGCAACGAGAGGGCGATCGCTTAATCACAACTAAGAGTAGTATTCCCTTACCCCCTGATTTTCCGGCGTCGATTAACCAAAACTACAGCCATCCTTATTTTTGGAGTTCCTTTACCCTAATTGGTAATCCTTGGTAATCAGGGAACAGGGAACAGGCAACAGGCAACAGGCAACAGGCAACAGGCAACAGGCAACAGGCAACAGGCAACAGGCAATTGTAGGGGCGGGTTTCACTACTATCGTTTTTTTGCACCTAGATGTAACTAAACCCGCCCCGATTAGATGTTGGACAGCGTGATTATGGCTGTGGTGAATAGTTTAACCCGATCGCAGGTTATCCGCTTCAGGTGATGATCACCAGATAACCCTAGATTCAAAGAGATAAGTTGACAGGGTAACCCCTATTTATTAATATTTGTTAATATAGCTATAAAACAGTTGACAAACGAAGAAAAATATTAATGTCTAGCGCTGAAACCCTAACCCGATCCAATCCACAAGCCCAATCCTGGCAAATCAAGCTACTCTATGATGGTGAGTGTCCCTTGTGTCTACGAGAAGTTCACTTTCTCCTAGAACGGGATGCGGGTAGAGGATTAGTGAAATTTGTCGATATTGCCGATGAATCCTATAATCCCGAAGACAATAGCGGGATTGATTATGAAACGGCAATGGGACGCATTCATGCAATATTACCAGATGGTAAAATTATCAAAGATATTGAAGTATTTCGTACTGTCTACGAGATTCTAGGGATGGGTTGGATTTATGCGCCGACTCGTATACCCATCCTCAATGGTTTAGCCAATCAAATTTATACTATCTGGGCAAACTTACGCCTCAAACTGACAGGACGCCCCAGTCTAGCCACCTTAATTGCCCAACGTCAACAGGGTTTAGAGTGTCGAGATGAGCAAAAATGTCGCCTAGAACGTTAATCTTAATCTTAATGTCAATGGCACTGAAATAAGCAGGTTTGGATCACCGAAACTCTTAATATACCGTAGGGTGGGCAGTGCCCACCAGCCAAAATTTCAGTACCATTAATCTTAATGTAGAGATGTGACATGGCACGCCTGTTATTAGCTTATCCGGCGATAGGTTCCCCACTATAAAACGCCGGAAGCGTCGTTCTGAAACGGAACCCCAAAGGAAGCCTACAACCGTACCCGTAGGGTCGGTGTAGGAGGACGTCACAATCACTAGGCACAATTGTAGGGGCGGGTTTAGGGACTAAAGTCAGCTATTGCTGAAATAACTGAACAACAAAACCCGCCCTCCTCACCGATACAGCGCTTCGCGCTCTTATGGAGTACAGTATTAGCCCGCTATCCCTCAAACTGCTAGATTGATGTTGTACCTCATAGCAGAGGAAAGCGCTGTAACGGCAAAACAAAACCCGCCCTCCTCACCGATAACGGCAAAACAAAACCCGCCCTGGCTGGTTATCATTAATTGAACAATTAAACCTGTCCTAATCAGCGTGGCATTGACTTAAAGGTTTGTTGTCGGTGATGCTAGCTTTGATGGCGAAGACAGCGCAACGACAAACATTACTCCTCTGTTCCCGTTGAATATTTTGCAGTCCCGAAAAAAGTTTAATCTACTCCTGCTACTGGTATGGATTGTCATTGGTGCGGCTTTGCGCTTCACCAATCTTACCCTGAAGTCCCTTTGGACGGATGAATTTGCGACGCTGGTGTTTAGTTTGGGCAATAGTTTTCAGGCTGTACCCCTAGATGAAGCTATTTCTTTACAGACGCTGTTACATCCTCTACAACCTAACCCTGACGCTGGTGTGGGTTTAGTTTGGCAGAAGCTGTTAACCGAGGATCACCATCCGCCACTTTATTTTATGCTGGCGCATAGGTGGATGCAGTTATTTCCCACTTCAGGAGAGTATATCTCACTTTTGGCGGCGCGATCGCTCCCGGCTTTTTTTGGGGTTCTCTCTATCCCAGCCATGTATGGATTCGGCTGGGTGGCGTTTCGTTCCCAGGTTGTGGCGCAATTCGCCGCCGCGATGATGGCGGTGTCTCCGTTTGGGATTTATTTGGCACAGGAAGCACGTCATTATACGTTAGGTATTCTGTGGGTTATCGCTTCCCTGAGTTGCTTCGTGGTGGCGGTACAGCATCTGAAACGCCGCACACCTTTACCGATTAAGGTGGTATTAGTTTGGGTTCTAGTGAATAGTTTGGGTATCGCCACCCACTATTTTTTTAGTTTGACCCTTTTTGCTGAAGGAATTGCCCTGATGGGATTGTGGCTGTGGCACTATCGTGTTGGGTGGAAACTAGGGATAAACGGTAGGGAAACGCCCGTGGAGTCATACCCAGACAAGAATTTAGCGCCAAAATCGTTGAATTGGTGGCGGATTTTGGCGGCGGCGATGGGAACAGGGGTTGGCGGTTTGGTATGGATACCTGTGGTGCAGGGAGGGTATGAACCCCAGATGGCGGATTGGATGATGCTGAACCGTGAAAGTCTGTTGAGTTGGATTAATCCGATGTTTCAGACATTGGCGGCTTGGATTACGATGGTGTCGCTGTTACCTGTGGAATCGTCTTCCCTGGGAGTTGTCTTTGCGGCTGGGGTAGGGATGATTGGGTTCTTTGTCTGGGTTATTCCCTTTGTCTATCGGGGGGGTAAAACTTTGGTGCGACAGGCACAAACACGCTGGCAGACTGGGGTTTTAGCGGGGTTTGTCTTGAGTGCGATCGCGCTATTTTTTGCTATAACTTATATTCTAGGCAAAGACTTGACCCGAGGTGCACGCTATCACTTTGTTTATTTTCCGGCTGTCATCCTATTAATCGCCGCCGCGTTAGCGGTGATATGGAAACTATCTCAAAAATTACCCAACCTTTCCCCTTGGCGAAACCGGGGTCAAATTGTCGTTGTGATGGTGGGAGCCATGGGACTATTGAGTGGAATTACAGTAGTTAATAACTTAGGGTATCAAAAATATTACCGTCCTGACCTTTTCGTGCCAATTATTGAGCAAGCCTCCCCTTTTCCTGTTCTGATTGCCACTACCCATAATACCTTAGTGCAAACGGGGGAAATAATGGGAATTGCTTGGGAGTTGAAGAATCATGCCTCATCTACTATCAAGAATCCCCAATTTCTCCTGGCTCATCAAAACGAATATCGCTGTCAAGAGTCAACCTGTACCGCCTCAACCACTCTTGAACAAACACTGGCTCAATTGCCACGCCCTCTAGATATATGGCTGGTCAATTTTAAAGCAACAGTAGCCGATTTAACCAACTGTTATGCTGAAGATTTTTCTCAGAATAAGGTAGGGGTGGATGGTTATCATTATCAACTGTATCATTGCTTGGCTAATGATTATGAAGGTTCCTCGGCGTCAGATTTGCCGTAATGCCTAAGTGGTGGACACAATTAAAGTTAACGGTTGAGATTAGGGAACAGGAAACAGGGAACAGGGAACAGGGAATAGAAAATTCTAATTCACAATATGAAGCGTCTATACAATCTTGCTTGTTTCAGTACGCTGGTTCTCACCGTTTGCACAAAAGCAGCCACACTTGTCGGAACATTAGGGTTTAGGGACAATTTGTAGGGGCGGGTTTAGGGACTCAATTAGATAGTCACCTCAAAATCAAAAACAAAACCCGCCCTGATCCCAACCTAATTTATTGCAAGTTTATTGGTGTTTTTTTGTCCAACGTTCAATCAATAAGTTCAGTCGATTTTACACAATGCATTCCCGCATCAGCAAACCGTTGAAACGCCGCATCAGCTTGTTCCGTAAAATCCGCACCGCCAGGAACCACCACTGGAGACGTACAATCGTCCAGTAAATAAACCTTCTCAGCTAACTTGGCATCTCTGGCTTGAATTTCACCCAACAAGTTATCAACAGTCCAAGCCACACAATGACTCTTGGCTTGACCGGCAATAATTAATCTATCAAACTCTAACAATTTTGCCAGAAATGGTGTGTTATTTTGGGCAATAGGTTGGTCATTCTGGTCGAAAAGAACTTCCGGTTGGAGAACCGAGTAATTTTCAGTTACTGGATTACTACCTTTCATTTCAAAATGGGTCTGACTTTGGCGAGCAACATTATGGAATAAACAAGCCTCTTCCACCGCAGAAACCAAGGCGTGATTAATTCCGCCCAGCATGGCATGGTAGGGCCAGATAATTAATGGATATTTGCTATCACAATTGAGCATCTTAGCATAATGCAGCGCATAATCTTGTAACCATTTCTCATCACCCTGGCGAATCCGAGGTACAACGGCTGGATTGATTTTCCACACGCCTTTTTCTACATCCTCCATAGAGATATTAGCCATTGCAGGTGGATGTTCTCCAGCATCGTTAATCCAAAATATAGGATGAAAGATTTGCATCGCGGTATGGGTATCCATCGTTGCTGCAATTTCGGTGATGACTCCTAAATTGCGGTAGATAAATTCACACAATCGCACATTATCATCAACCGCTCCCGTACCCGATTGACCGCCGACAAATAATTCAAATTCAGGAATACAAAAGGTATTCTGAACATCGATTAGCAATAAACCAATCCGGGTTTTATCTTCATGGGCGGGCTGGAGATGATGCTGTTTTGCCCAAGCTTCGGCTTGGTTGACCCGCTCTTGATAGGGAACACGCCAGACGTCTCCAACCTGATTGGAGTTGAAATGGGAGGGGATGGGGAGTTGAGTATTAGTACTCATCACTAATCAATCCTGTTCACGAAAGCATCTGACAACTATACTATGGGTAATGAACTCACGTTCAGAGTCTGCCTCAAGACTGAGATATTGTTCTGGAGAGTATTGTTAAATTTTAGAAGAATTGGTGATAATCTCTATGGAGAAAGAATAGTTGATGAAATCAGTTGCAATTAATCAGTATGGTGGAACGGATGTCTTACAGGTTATAGACTTGCCAACTCCATCCATCAAAACTAATGAGATATTGGTCAAAGTCCATGCTACCAGCGTTAATCCCATTGACTGGAAAATCAGACAGGGAATGCTGCAACTCTTAACGGGCTATAACTTTCCCATAATTTTGGGATTTGATATTTCTGGGGAAGTTGTCGAGGTGGGAACGGCTGTGACTCGTTTTCAACCCGGAGACCAAATCTATGCCTGTCTTGATAATCTCACAGGTGGTGCAAATGCCGACTATACAGTTGTGTCAGAACAAGCCGCTTGTCCAAAACCGGAAAAGCTTTCCCACAAAGAAGCGGCGGCTGTTCCCTTAGCCGGACTCACCGCACTGCAAGCCTTGCGAGATGAGGGAAACATTAAAAAGGAGTACAACGTGCTGATTAACGGCGCGTCGGGTGGTGTGGGTAGCTTAGCGGTACAAATTGCCAAGGCGTTTGCAACTCAGGTGACAGGGGTTTGTAGTGGTAAAAATAGTGAGTTCGTGAAACAATTGGGTGCTGACCGAGTGATTGACTATACTCAGCAGGATTTTACTAAGGATACTGCCAAGTACGATATTATTTTCGATGTGGTCGGAAATCAATCCTTCTGGAATTGCCAAGACAGTTTGCAACCCAATGGTGTCTATATTACGACTCAACCCTATCCGGTTAACTTCCTGGAGAGTTTTGTCACGGCGGTTCTGCCGGGGAAAAAAGCTAAAGTTGTGGTTGTCAAATCCAATGGTTTGGATTTAAAGTCTCTGAAAGAACTGATTGAAGTTCAGAAAGTGCGCCCAGTCATTGCTCAAACCTATCCTCTCTCTGCGGTTGCTAAGGCGCATCAGGAGAGTGAACAAGGTCATGTTGTGGGTAAGTTGGTGATTATAGTTGAAAATTGAATGTTTTGACTCTTCGCTGCGCTCGATGAAACCTGGTTTGTAGGGGCAGGTTTAGGGAATTTCTTTTCGCTATTGATGATAACGTTTGTGCAAAACCCGCCCTGACTTAACCCTTACAGCACTTTCTAAGACGGTGTAGTACAGTAAATCTAGGAAAGCTCTGTTCTGCTCCTGTTTGGGTGTATCACATCGAGTCTGAAAACGCTGTATACCCCCGCACCCGGAAAAGGGCGGGTTTAGTCAGGTTAGTGGTTGGTATCAAAATGTTAGCTGTAAAACCCGCCCCTACACGTCCATCTCTGTAACTCTTTAGCAAATGTTAATCTTTGCTTAACTATGCTAGGCTATAACAGAAAAAATCCTCGACTCTAGTAGCATTGCAGGAGATAGTTCTTGAGTAGTCTAGGCAAGAAGCGATTAGAAACCTCATCTCCTATCCAGTTGAATCCCGATTGCTAGTTCGTAGTCGGCACTTTAGTGCAGCATCAGCGAAGATAGCGCTTACTACAAACTTTCTTAAGAAAACTTAGTGAGTAACCCTAAAAAGCGCTTTGTATTGGATGTCAGCAGTGTGCGCCGATACGCATCAGCCGCTTTCTTAATCCCTTCGGCTTGCGTCGGATAAGGATGAATCGCACTACTCAGCTTACTCAACCCCACTTTCCCCACAATCGCTGTTGTCACTTCACTAATCATTTCCCCGGCATGAGAAGCCACGATTGTCGCTCCTAAAATGTTATCGGAACCCTTCTGATGGTGGATTTTCACAAATCCCTCCTCTTCCCCATCCGCGATCGCACGATCTACCGTATTAAATGGTATCTTAATTGTACTCACCTTCATTCCCTTTTCCTGAGCTTCATCTTCATACATGCCGACATGGGCAATTTCCGGGTCAGTATAGGTTACCCAAGGCATGACTAAATCACTGAGTTTAGACTGCCCTAAACCAAAGGGAGAAAACAACGTATTTTTAATTACAATTCGTGCCGCTGCATCCGCTGCATGGGTGAATTTCCATTTCATACATATATCACCAGCCGCATAAATATTCGGATTCGTTGTTTGTAGATAATCATTAACTTTTATCCCTTTGCGGTGGTACTCCACGCCAACGGCGTCTAAATTCAACCCTTCTATATTTGGCGCACGCCCTGCACCCACTAAAATTTCGTCAACAATCGTGGACTCATCCTGACCATTACAGGTATAGTGCAGTAACTTACCCTCATCCATCTTGACTGCCCGTTTCATCTGGCAATCTAAAACTAAGCGAATACCTTCTTGTTCAAACTTATGCTGCACAATTTCTGCGGCGTCAGTATCTTCTTTATTTAAAATGTGAGAATGGCGATGGAAAAGAATCACCTCACCGCCTAAACGACGGAATGCTTGTGCCAATTCACAGCCAATGGGTCCTCCGCCAATAACTGCCAGCCGTTTGGGGCGTTCGGTTAAGGAAAAGACAGTTTCATTGGTCAAAAATCCTGTCTCTTCTATGCCCTCAATTGATGGTCGTACAGCCCTAGCCCCCGTCGTAATTACGGCTTTTTTAAACCGCAAAATTTTATCACCAACGGTAATGGTATTAGAATCTTGAAACGACCCTTCTCCTAAGAAAATATCAATATTATAGGTTTGTTTAAAGCGTTGGGCTGAATCATGATGACTAATTCCAGCCCGGAGTTTCCGCATCCGTTCCATGACGGCGGGAAAATCAATATCAATCTGTTCAGGAGGACGAATTCCAAAATCTCCCGCCTCTTTCATCTGGGCAACAACACGGGATGAGCGAATAATACATTTAGAGGGGACACATCCAACATTTAAGCAATCCCCACCCATGAGATGGCGTTCAATTAAGGCGACTTTTAAACCAATATCCATCCCAGCAGCACCGGCGGCGGTGACTAATCCCGCTGTTCCTGCACCAATTACCACTAGATCATACCGCTCAGCGGGTTTGGGATTCACCCAATCCGGTGGATGAACATGGGAAACCAATTGCTGGTTATACTCGTCCATTGGCGGGACAATTACTCTCTCAGATGTTGATGTCATCAGTTACTCCTTAATAAGTAGTCAGACAAAACTAAAGTTAACGGTTGAGATGAGGGAACACCTCGACTTACCTCGGACTTCGGCGTGAGCGCTCAGTCGAACGCTTCGCTCGGTAACACGCTCGGTGTGTAACAGGGAACAGGGAACAGGGAACAGTAAGGGTTTTAGGCTTGTTAACATTTATTAGTACAGGGTACAGAATTTCTGTCCAGGTACTTAGTGATTGGGGAAAAGGTGATTTTTTTTAGTCTCTCACTTTGATCGGGGCGGGTTTAGTTACATCTGGGTGACAAAAAAAGATAGTTGTAAAACCCGCCCCTACAGACTCAAATACCACGTCTAGAACATTCAAAACTAATCAGAAACGCTTTCATCGAGAACCACATCATCCGAGACTTTTTCATCTAAGGCTTTTTTAGCAACTTGGGTAACATATACAGTGACAGCAACGGTGGCAATTAATCCAATAATCCGAATCGTCCATTGCACCGCCGGATTAGTCGGTTGTGCTTCTGTCCCCACCCTCGCTAGACTACCCGCCAGAGACCCAATATAAACATACATAATCGTTCCGGGAATCATACCCACAGAACCAAAAAAGTAGTCTTTCAACGAAACCCCGGTTAATCCATAAGCGTAGTTTAATAAATTAAAGGGAAACACAGGCGACAGTCGGGTTAATAGCACGATTTTAAATCCCTCCCCACCCACTGCATCGTCAATCGCTTTAAATTTTTCGTTCCCAGCAATTTTCTGCGCTACCCAACCCCTGGCTAAATATCGCCCTACCAGGAACGCAGCGGTTGCTCCCAAGGTTGCGCCAATGAACACATAGATAGAACCCAAAACGACACCAAAGACAACGCCCGCCCCTAAGGTGAGGATGGAACCGGGCAGGAATGCTACCGTAGCAATAATATAAAGTACCATAAACGCGATCGCACCAACTGGACCGAGGTCTTGAATCCACTGCAAGGCGTTGCGTAACCATTCTTGGGGATTGAATCCTGAACCCGTGGCTGATTCCTGGGCGAAGGCGGGATTGGCGGCAATAAGTAATGTTGTACCAACCACCAGCAGCGTGAATAGGGTGAGCTTGTATAGCTGTCTCTGGTGTCGGGGAAGGAATTGGCGTTTCATTCAGTTGTCTCTCCTCTGTTGACCTATCTGATCAATCATGCGCCATCCCAGGTGCATCGTTATGATTATCCTATGCTGATACTCTGAGAATTCCCTTGTCCCCTTATTCATCTTTATATATTCCCTTACTCATGATCGGTGTTCTGATTCCTGTACTCTTGGCTCTAGAAAAATAATTAATCGGTAAAGTCCTAATAAAGGGCTTAACTTGAAGATCTAACATGGGTTCGTTCGTAGTAGGCACGCTTCGTGCCATAAAAGCTGGCATCGCCTACTACCACTCAATGCAGCCGAATGGGGAACTGCCTGTTGCGCCGAGTGCGATCGCGAGATTCATCCATTCATACCAACTTTTGTTATAACATTAGCGAAAGGAAGAATCTCGCCTGATGCGTTGCTACCCTTCCTCAAACCATTTTGTATCGGAGTTCGGCTTTGGTGTAAATCTCACGTCTGAGCCAGACTTCTATACTTGGAGTAGAGAGTACAAAAATCTTTACAATAACAGCTATGGCTCCCGATCCCAAAATAATGAATAGCGTCGAGCAGCTCGGCTATCGCGTCACCGTGGGTGACGTAGCGGCTAAGGCGGGATTGAATATCAATCTAGCCGAACGAGGATTACTAGCGCTAGCCTCCGATGCAGGTGGACATTTGCAAGTCGCCGAGTCAGGTGAAATTGCCTACCTGTTCCCCAAAAACTTTCGGACAAACCTGCGAAACAAATTCCTCCGATTACGATTGCAGGAATGGTGGTCAAAAATTTGGCGTGTCTTATTCTACCTGATTCGGATTTCCTTCGGGCTTCTCCTCTTACTTTCAATTGTCCTCATTTTTATCGCCATTTCGATTATCGTCATCAGTATCAATTCCAGCAGCGATAGTGATTCAGGTGGTGGCGGTAACGGGGATTCTAATCGAGGCGGCGGTATGTTTTTCATGCCCCGCTTCTGGATTGGACCCGATATCTTTTGGTTTTTTGACCCCAGTTACGAACGCCATCGACAACGGCGCACCTCCTGGAATTCTGCTGAGAGTAAGCAGATTAATTTTCTGGAGTCAATTTTCTCATTCCTGTTTGGTGATGGTAATCCCAATGCGGATTTAGAAGAACGTCGTTGGCAAGAAGTTGGTACAGTAATTCGCAATTCCGGCGGTGCAGTTACAGCGGAACAGATTGCTCCGTATTTGGATGATATTGGTACAGGCTATCAACGGGAATACGAGGATTATATGTTACCCGTTCTCAGCCGTTTCAATGGGCGCCCAGAAGTTAGTCCCGATGGAGACATTATCTATCACTTCCCCGATTTACAGACAACTGCACAACAGCAACATCCTCAGCCTGTTCCCTCTTACCTGCAAGAACAGCTTTGGCGCTTTAGTGCGGCTACCAGTGGACAAAAGATTCTGGCAATTGGGTTAGGCGGAGTGAATATTGTCGGCGCGTTGATGCTGGGTTCTCTATTAAGAGGAGGTGAAATTGCTGCCCAGATAGGCGGATTGGTGGCGTTTGTCGCCTCAATTTACTGGTTTTTACTGGGGTACGGAATTGGGTTTTTAGCGATTCCTTTGATTCGTTATTTCTGGATTCAACGGAAAAATAGTAAAATCGAAGCCCGTAATCAGCAACGACAGCAGGAAGCCTTAGCGCTGGCTCAAGCTGATGCCAATTTACAGAAAAAGCTGGTGTATGCCCAACAGTTTGCGGCGCAAAATGTGATTGGACAAGAGGATTTAGTGTATACCAGTGAACAGGATTTACTGGATCAAGATTTGCAACGCAAAGACCAAATTGATGCTGAATGGCAACGCCGTTTAGAGTCGGGTTCTTAGCAAGCCAGGGTGGGTTGTGCTGTTCAGTTAAGCTGTTCGGCATTTAAACTTTAATGTCAATAATGGCGAAATTATTGTAGTGTGAGCATCTTGCTCGCTACTAATACCCAATTTAAATGCATGACAGCTTATCGGTGGGAAAGGGCGGGTTTTGTTGTTCAGTGAGGAGGGCGGGTTTTGTTGTTCAGTTATTTCAGCAATAGCTGACTTTAGTCCCTAAACCCGCCCCGACAATTGTCCCTAAACCCGCCCCGACAATTGTCCCTAAACCCGCCCCGACAATTATAGCAGTAGACACATCGATTAGGACTTTCGGCACCATTGTAGAGACTAAAATGCAACGTCTCTACATAAAATGATGTGTCCTAACAGCTAATTGTCTGTTCTTAAATTACGGAAGCTCAGAAATCATTGCCCGTTGATAATAATGACTCAAAATCTGTTGATAGTTAACACCCTGTTGCGCTAAATTATGCGCCCCCCATTGACTTAATCCTAATCCGTGACCATAGCCGCGACCACTAACTTGAAAACTGCCACCCATATTACTCACCGTAAACAGCGTACTTTTCAGTCCCAGCGCCTTACGCATATCATTGCCACTAACCCGCTTACTCCCCCCTGTTCCCTTTACTCTCATGGTGACAACGCGCCCATGGGGAGTTGTCCGTTCTGGGGTCATAGAGGTGACGCGCCCAACTCCACCAATCCGGCGTCCTAATTCGCTACCGGAAAAGGTTTGAGTCCATTGATAGACAGGTGCGCCCACATCATAATCGGGAACTCCTCGCAGATACGCTAGGGGTTTACTCCAAATATCTTCGACATTTTCAGTATGTCCACCCGACGAGGAATGGAAAACGGATAGAATCACATCACCGCCGTAAGTCAAAATCTGTCCGGCTGTGGCGTTGACGGCGGTATGAGTGCTTTCGGCTTCAGTTTCCAGTCCTTTGTACACTTGCCACTTAACTGTATCACCGACATCGTAGACGCTATTCCCTGATTCAGCTCGTTTATACAGAGCGTAGGTACGAGCCGCAACAGCTTGGGCTTTGAGGGATTCTTGGGGCCAACTCGGACTCATTTCTGAGCCAATCACGCTGTAGAGATATTGCTCAAAGTCCACATGATTAACCACCGTTAATCGTCCCCCCTTTGCCACTAATCGAGTTCGCCCTCGATACCAGCGATCGCCTATCCACACTAAACCATCCTCAGTGGGTTCAATCCACAGTGAGCCCGAACTCCAACGCCCTAAACGAACTCCACTTCCTCCAGATTGGGCGTCAAAACCATTCATCGGCGCAAGTTCTCCCACAGGTTGACCCGCGCTATCGCGAACAATGGCTTTGGTTGAACTTCCCACCTTAACGCGACTGACGCCTTCTTCAATCGCCACCCGTAATTCCGTTAGGGCTTGGGCGGGACTGACTAAGATCATCCACAATAAAAAAGAGAGCAACCAGTGACGCCCTCCAGAGCGAATTATTAACTTGAACATCTTTACCACAACAAAAGGAAAACGTCTAGATTTCATCTGTAAAACTTCCTCATCCGAAGACTACTCTCGGTTTCATAATTAACAGAGATGGAATTGCCAATCTTGGTCATCGCTAGATTATTCCGTTCCCGATACTGGAACCAAGAATCCGCACGCTGATTTTTGCTCTGGCTAAGATTGCATCCCTTAAAAAGATTGACAGGCATATTTCTAACATGTTTCTTGCTCATCGGCTAGTGCAGGGCGATCCCAGGGGTATAATCTCCTGTTGGGGAAATCTCTCCCTTCCCATTTCCTATTGCCTAGAGTCCTATTCCCTATTTCCTGTTCCCTATTTTCTAATCATGGACAAACCAAACGAGTTGATTCAAACTCCCCAGCCCCCTCTGGTTGAACCCAAGATTCTCCAGCAACTCTCGGAAGAAGTGGTGCTTTCACCCTCTTATTTAGTGTTAATGGGCATGGCGGGCATTTTATCCGCCATTGCCTTGTTGACCAATTCGATTCCAATTCTGATTGGTTCGATGATTATTGCCCCAGCGTTTCTACCGTTATCATTAGTCGCCTTTGCCCCTACTGGAAGAACGGGTAGAACCGGGTTGGTACAGTGTGGTGGTGGCTTTGGCGGCGGGGGTGTCTGGAACCATTGCTTTAGTCAAGCAGAAAGTCGATACATTAGTGGGAACGGTTGCAGCTTTAGCATTAGTCCCTGCTGCGGCGGCGGCTGCGATCGCGTTTATGTCACATGATCCGCTTCGGGGGGTTGGTGGCTTAGAATTGCTGGCGATTAATGTTGGCTTGATTATCTTGGCAGGTATGATCACAGTGCTAATGATCGGATCGGAGGCATCAAGTTAACGTCAGGGATTAAAGATGATGCAGACAGTGGATTGATCGCAGGGAAGATGGGGAACATAGGGGAGATGGGGAAGATTGTGTAGGGGCGGGTTTCACTACTATCTTTTTGGTTGCACCCAGATGTAACTAAACCCGCCCCTACTGTACCAATGACAAATGATTAATGACCAATGACCAATGACCAATGACCAATGACAAACTGTAACATGAATAGGGGAGTCTGTTTCCCCGACTAAGGTTCAAGGGTCAAGTTTGTGCAAATTACATTTTTAGGAACCAGTTCCGGAGTACCCACGCGATCGCGCAATGTGTCCAGTGTGACGTTGCGTCTCCCTCAACGGGCAGAGTTTTGGCTGTTTGACTGTGGTGAAGGCACTCAGCATCAGCTTTTACGCAGTGAACTCAAAACCAGTCAACTTCGCCGCATTTTTATCACCCATTTGCATGGTGACCATATCTTTGGCTTAATGGGACTACTGGCGAGCTGTGGTTTAGCCGGTAATGTTGATCGGGTTGATATTTATGGTCCTCCCGGTCTGAATGAGTACTTAAAAGCGTGCAGCAAATACTCCCATACCCGTTTTTCATTCCCCACGCAGGTACACACAGTTAGCCCCGGTATTATTTACGAGGATGAGGAATATACGGTAATCTGTGGAGCGCTCAAGCATCGTGTGACGGCGTTTGGCTATCGCATCGTTGAAAAAGATCGTTCGGGACGGTTTGATGTCGAAAAAGCCAAGGCATTAAAGATTCCACCCGGACCAATTTATGGTCAACTGAAACGGGGAGAAACCGTCACTCTAGAGGATGGACGTAAAATTCAGGGTAAAGACTTGTGTGGAGAACCCGAAATTGGGCGTAAATTTGTTTACTGTACGGATACGGTTTATTGTGATGGAGCAGTAGACCTGGCTCAGGATGCTGATGTGTTAATTCATGAAGCGACGTTTGCTCATCAGGATTCTCAACTGGCATTTGAACGGTTACATTCCACATCAACAATGGCGGCACAAGTGGCATTAAGTGCTGGGGTCAAGCAGTTAATTATGACCCATTTTAGCCCGCGTTATGCACCCGGAAATGATATTGGATTAGAGGATTTACTCAAGGAAGCACAAGCCATTTTCCCCAAAACAAAATTGGCGTATGATTTCTTCAGTTACGAAATACCCCGGCGTCGAGTCCCAGAGTTAGTGGTAGAGGGGAGATGAGGGGTGGTCTAGAAAAAGAATGATCCGATGCTTGTTGTCACAGAAAATTGTTGCACAACTTTACTGATCATGATAGAGTAACTATTCATTAGCCAGTGCAGACAAATCCTAGTGGCAAATTAGTCCAGGAATGTCTTTGCATTCTTGATAAACGTGTTGAAAAATGCAAAAAACAGAAGAAATGAGCAAAGAATCTATCAATCAATATACGAAAATTGCAGAATATTACGATATGTTAATGACGACAGGTTATTATAATTACGACGCTCAAAGTAATGCTCTAACCCAGATACTAAAATCATGTAATTCTGTTTTAGAATTAGGAATTGGCACCGGATTACTAGCGGAGAAAATAATTGAAAAATTGCCTGAAATTTATTTAGTGGGGATTGATTTTACTGAAAGCATGTTAGTGAAAGCACAAAACCGCCTGAAGAAAAATGTTGCTTTACACGCTGAAAATGTATTAAGTATGAATTTAGATAAAAAATTTGATGCAGCTTTTTCCAATGGAGGAATTTGGTATTTTATTGAAAATGAGCCAAACGACTATATTTTTTGCAGTCATTTAATAAAAGTACAACATATTATCAAGAGCTTTCATAATGTAGCCAGTCATTTAAACGATAAAGGATGTTTAATTTTTAGTGTTCAAGGTGTTCATAAGGACTATGAAAAAACTTTATCCAACGGAATAACTTACCGTCAAAAAATTTATCCCCGTCCTCATAGTAAGTTTGATAAACACTATAGTTTTTCTAGAAAAAATGTGATTTTAGCGGAGCAAACGTGTAACTATCAGCTTTTGCCAGAATCTATGGCTAAAATCTTATTGGATGAATGTGGCTTTGAATTTCAATATATAACGTCCTGCAAGCAATATTATGTCTATAAGAAAGTAATCTAAACGGGTGGAAACGAGAACAATTAGATTGTGGAGATAAAAAACATGAATCCAATCGGCTTTATCGGTGTTGGTAATATGGGAAATCCCATGGCACGAAATTTACTTGAAGTAGGTTTTCCTTTGGTTGTCCATGATTTGCGTCCAGCATCAGCAGAAAACCTGATCAAAAAGGGAGCAACATGGGCAGAATCACCAGAAATCGTTGCTGATCAAACAGATACAGTGATTACAATGTTACCCAATCCGGGAGCAGTGGAAAGCGTTATGCTGGGGGAGCAAGGAGTTTTGAATCATTTAAGTCCCAATTCAACTTGGATTGATTGTACAACCAATTCTCCCATCGTATTCCAACGTATTGCCCAAAAAGCTATTTCTGTGGGGATTAAGGTACTTGATGCACCTGTAACCAATGCAGTAGATGGAGCAGAAAAAGGAGAATTAGTCTTTTTCGTTGGGGGTGAATTTGAGGTATTTGAACAAGCCAAACCTATTCTTGAACCCATGGCAGAACAAATTTTTTATGCCGGAGGTTTAGGGAAGGGAAATCTAACAAAACTTATTACTAATATGCTCTGGTTTGTGAATGCTTGTGCCATCGGAGAAGCACTTGTTCTTGGCGCACAAGCTGGTATTCCACTCAGTAATTTATCGGAAATGATTAAAGCGAGTGCCGGCAATAGTTGGGTAGCACAACATGATATTCCATCTATCTTTGCCGGACATTATGATCCCTCCTTTACGCTGCAACTGTGCGTCAAAGATTTACGGCTGATTGATGAACTAGCTCAAAAATACAATGTCCCTTTAATGATGGGAAATCAAGCCAGAACTATTTTTAATTCTGCTCAGGCAAAATATGGTCAAGACAAAGGAGAGATGTATGTGGTGAAACTCTTAGAAGATATTGTGGGAGTATCTTTGCAAATTTAACATTATGGCTCTTCCGGACTTACTATGCCAAACTGTTAGTTAAAACGGCTCCAAATTCAGTTATACCGTGATTTTATGCCTCCACAGTCTAAGTTAACTCGAAATAACGCCCAAAATCCTTGCTTAGCAAGGATTTTGGGCGTATTCTGATGCAATTTAGCATAACAG